>JBDLHZ010000200.1:0-5203 GCA_039715135.1 Verrucomicrobiota bacterium | reverse complement strand
TTCAGTTCATTTTCACTCATCAAACGAGTTAACCACAGATTACACAGATATCCACAGATTTATTAATCCGAGTAATCTGCGTAATCTGTGGACAAAAGAAGTTTCTGAACTCAACTTCCGAATGCAACATCGCCGTCGACAACCGTGATCGGGTGGTTGGATAGGCGCGTGGCCTGGCTCGACGAGTGTGTCGTAAAGACAATGGTTATACCGCGCGCGGCGTTCAGCTCCAAGACGTAGGCCTCGACGGTTTCAACGTACTGCCGATCCACCCCGGCGGTAAATTCGTCCAGAAGCATGACCTCGGCATCGAGCACCAGCGTGCGCGCCAGCGCGACCCGTTGCGTTTCGCCGCCGGAGAGCGTATGCGCATTGCGGCGCGCAAACGGCTCCAGTTCCAATCGTTTGATCACCTCGCGCACACGTTGGCGGATCTCCGCCGACGGCATGTGCCGCAGGTGCAGTCCATACGCAATGTTGTCGTGGACGTTCATGTTGAACAGATATGGCTGCTGCATCAGGTAGGCGATCCGGCGGCGCTGGCGGAGCCATGCGGCACCATCGTCATAATCCACCGCATCGCCACCAAAACAGATCTGACCAGCCGAGGGGCGATCAAGCAGCGAGAGCACGCGCAACAGACTCGTCTTGCCGCAGCCATTGGAGCCGGTTACGGCATGGATCACGCCGCGCTCCAGGTGAACGTCGTCCGTGCGGAGCACAAAATCGTCCCAGCTTCGTTCCACGCGATTTAGACGGTAGGCGTTCATCGACCCCTCTCCCGCAGCAGGCTAAAGAGAATATTGACGACCAGTGCGACCGTAAGCAGTACCAGCCCAAGGGCAATGCCGAACGCGAATTCGCCCTTGCTGGTTTCGAGGGCGATGGCCGTGGTGATATTGCGCGTGTAGCCCCGGATGTTGCCGCCCAGCATCATGGAGACGCCCACCTCGGCAAATACGCGGCCAAAGCCCGCCATGACCGCCGCCATGACTCCATACCGCGCTTCGCGCAAAAACATGCGGAAGCTCTGCGCCGGGTCGGCGCCAAGCGACATGGCCGTTGCGCGGATTCGCTTATCCAAACCGACCGCCGAGCTGAGCGAGAGGCCGGCAACAATCGGAAACGCCAGAATGAACTGGCCAATCACCATGGCCGTTGGCGTGTAGAGCAGACCCAGCTCCCCCAGCGGCCCGCGCCGCGACAGGAACGAGTAGACCATCAGCCCGACGACCACCGTCGGCAGCGACATCAGGGTGTTCAGAATCGTGATAATCGCCCTGCGCCCCGGGAAGCGCGTTTCCGCGATCCACATTCCGAACGGAACCCCGGCAAGCGTGGCAAGGGCAGTCGACAAAAAAGCCACCTTGAGCGACACGCCAACCGTCGCAAGAAACTCCGGCTCAAGACCGGCAATGATCTCTAGACTCTCCCGGACGCCCTGCCAGATATAGTCCATTAGTTGCCGCCCCCGGCGGCGGACGGATGGTAGAGCGGCTCGCCCTCCAACGTATAGGTGCGGATCTTTTCCTGGCATTCCGGACTGGTTGTCCACGCAATAAGCGCCATCGCCAGCTTGTATTCCACATGCGCATGCCGATAGGGACTGACGGCAATAATGCCGTAGGGGTTGGACAAATCCGGATCGCCTTCAACCATGGGCTTCAACCGGATCTTCTCCCGGTTGGACAGGTAGGTGGCCCGATCCACCATCACGTATCCGTTCTTCTCGTCCGCCATCCTGAGCGTGGCACCCATGCCCTGCCCCGCCTCGAGATACCACGCACCGGCGGGCGAGCATCCCGCCATTGACCAAAGCTGTTTCTCCTTCTTGTGCGTCCCGGAGTCATCGCCCCGCGATACGAACACCTGCTCCGCAGCGAGTATCCGTTTCAGTGCCAGTTTCGCATCGCGCAGCCCCGCAATGACGGCCGGATCGTCGGCCGGACCGAGAATCACGAAGTCGTTGTACATCACGTCCCGCCGGTTGACCCCGTACCCTTCGGCGACAAAGGCATCTTCGGCTTGGCGTGCATGCACCAGGATAATGTCGACATCGCCGTTTCGCGCAACCTGCATCGCCTTGCCGGTTCCGACGGAGATGACATGCACCTTGCAGTCGTGGGCTTTTTCAAATGCCGGCAAGATATGATCCAGCAAGCCCGTCTCGTACGTGCTAGTGGTTGTCGCCAGCCGCAACACCTCGCCAGCCGAAACCACCATCGGAAAAATCAACGCCAGAAGCCACACACACATCTTTATGCAAACCATTTGCCCCCCCTTTCCCGGTGTGGTGCGTGCTTCCCGTCTGCGGGAGCGCGCCTTCCCTGACAACATCCTTTGCCCGGCCTGTGCGGGCTCCATCGGAATGGAAGCCCGTGCCACACCAATCCCGGATTTAGCAGATTTCGAAAATTGCTTTTGCTTCCTCTCTTCATCCACTCCTCCCGTCCACGAGCGCCCGCACCTCGCGGTCGAGTGTCTCGAACTGCTCCAGCAACTCTTTGGCCTTTCCGGTCAATACAGCTCCGCCCCGGTTTTTCCCGCCCCGGTTTCGCACCAGCAGGGGTTCGCCTAGGTTTTCCTCGGCCGACTTCATCTGGCTCCATGCATGCCGATAGGACATTCCCAGGGTCTTTGCCGCCTGGCTCAGCGATCCGGTTTGCTCCACGGCCCGCAACAACCGCGCCCGCCCGATTCCGAAGCAGAGCCTGCCGTCCTTTTCCAGCCAGATTTTGGATTTCACTTGCATTCCATCCCCCCGTTATGCAGTTTGCGCATATCGGAAACCTAGCCTATGCCGGAGGCCAGTGGCAAGTGGCGAATGGCTGGTGGCGAGGGAGAGACAGCAGCATCCTCGTCCTCGATACCCCTCGTCCTCGTCGTCGATCAGGAGAACCGAGGACAAGGACGAAGGACGAGGAGGAGATTCGAAAAAAAACACTAATAGACGCACTTACTCATGCAAAAAGCCCCCCACATGCTGTTGATTGGAGCTGCCGGCCGCAATACCGGCAAGACGGAGTTTGCCTGCACGTTGATCCGTCGCTTCAGCCCCGCCCAACCAATCACAGCAGTCAAGATCACCGTGATTCGGAGCGATGAGAGCCGCGGTTCCTGCCCCCGAGGCGGCAGCGGCTGCGGCGTGTGTTCCTCCCTAGAGGGCGAGTACGACATTACCGAAGAGACCAACCGTGACGGAGAAAAGGATACCTCCCGCCTCCTGCGCGCCGGTGCGAACCGCGTTTTCTGGCTGCGGGTTCTGGATACGCACATGGCTGAAGGCATGGCTGCCCTTGGTGGCCATATCGATCCGCACAGCCCGGTCATTTGCGAATCCAACAGCATTCGAAAGGCTGTCCGGCCGGGCCTCTTTTTCATGGTCAAAGATAAGCGCTCCGCCGAATTCAAACCTACGGCACGTGCCGTGGCCGATCTCGCAGACCGCACGGTGCTGTCCGACGGAGAGCGGTTTGATCTCGATCCCGATACCATCAGCCTGCGCAATGGCCGCTGGTACCTGCGCGAACCGGCAACGGCCATCATCATGGCCGGAGGCGGCAGCACACGCATGGGGCAGGATAAGAGCCTGCTTCAGATCGAGGGGAAGCCGATGATCCAGCATGTCTGCGACCAGCTCCGCGACCACTTCGACGAGATTGTGGTGAGCGCCAACGACCCCTCAAAATACGCGTTTCTCGGACTCAGGGTGGTTCCCGACCGCAAACCGGACATGGGGCCCATGATGGGTTTGGCCTCGACCCTCGCCACAACCTCGCACGAACTGGCCCTCGCCGTGGCCTGCGACATCCCGCGCATCGACCTCAACCTCGCCCACCGCATGCTCAACCTCGCTTCTGGCCATGATGCTGTCGCGCCGCGCGTGACATTGGCCGACGGTACCCATCTAGAGCCGCTCTTCGCCGTCTATCGCAAATCCACCGCCGCTCGGATGTTCGAACTCCTTGAACAGGGCGAACGCCGCATTCGGCACCTGCTCGACACATCCCATGTGCGCTTCATCGATGTGGAAGCCGATGCAACACCAAAGAATTTGAACACAGAGGAGGACTATCGTGCCTATATCGCCCGAACCGATGCCGGCTTTTGATGCCGCCCGACGGATCATTCTTGAACAGACCCGCTGCACAGGAAGCGAAGCGGTTCCGCTCGAACAAGCGCTCGGACGCATCCTTGCCGAAGATGTCGCATCCGACATGGACATGCCGCCATTCGACAAGTCCGCGATGGATGGATATGCCTGCCGGCGTGCCGACCTGCAAACCGAACTCCGCGTAATCGAGATAATCCCGGCCGGCCAGTCGCCACAAAAAGAAATCGGCTCCGGCGAATGCAGCAAGATCATGACCGGTGCCGCCGTTCCTTCGGGCGCAGACTGCGTGGTTCCGGTCGAGATCACCCGCGAGACCGGCAATGGCCGCATTGAGGTCACCGATGAACTCACGCGCGACAACATCTGCCGCCAAGCGGAGGATATCCACAAAGGCGATACGGTTCTGGAAAAGGGCACACGCATCGACCCGCAGCACATTGGCGTGCTGGCAACCGTCGGTTGCACCCATCCGCTTGTGGCCCGCCAACCCGTCGTCGGCGTAATTACCACCGGCGATGAGATTGTGGAGCCCGGCGACACCCCGGCACCCGCGCAAATCCGAAACAGCAACGGCCACCAGCTCTGCGCCCAGGTTCAACGGGCTGGCGGCCTGCCCACCTATTACGGGATCGTCCCCGATACCGCCGAAGCCTTGGATGCCGTTGTGAAGCAGGCAACCGAAGCCTGCGATGTCATCCTGCTATCGGGCGGCGTCTCCATGGGGGATTTCGACCTTGTTCCCGGCATCCTAAAGCAGAACGGATTCGACCTGCTGTTCGAGAAGATTGCCGTAAAACCAGGCAAGCCCACCGTTTTCGGGGTGTCGGAGGGCGCTTTTTGCTTTGGATTACCCGGCAACCCCGTCTCTACCTTCGTGATTTTCGAGCTGCTCGTGCGTCCCTTCCTGGAGCAACTCATGGGCCGGGATAGCCGGCCGAATAGCTGGCCGATGCAGCTCGCTGCACCCATTCGCAAACGGGACACCGATCGGGATGCATGGGTGCCGGTGGCCGTCACCGCCCCGGGCTGTGTCCAGCCCATCGCCTACCACGGCTCGGCTCATCTCAATGCCCTGGCAAAAGCCGACGG
>JBDLHZ010000199.1:0-5209 GCA_039715135.1 Verrucomicrobiota bacterium | reverse complement strand
AAATGAAGATATTTATGAGTGGCAAGCTGGTGGATGAAAAGGATGCGGTGGTTTCCGTATTCGACCATGGCCTTCTTTATGGCGACGGCGTGTTCGAGGGCATTCGCGCCTACAATGGCCGCGTGTTCCTGCTCGACGAGCACATTGACCGGCTCTACGACTCGGCCAAGGCGATTGATCTGGTAATCCCCATGACCAGGGAGGAAATGACCCAGGCGGTGGTGGACACCTGCAAGGCCAACGATATCGAAGATGGCTATATCCGGCTTGTGGTCACCCGCGGCAAGGGTACGCTGGGGCTTAATCCCTACCTGTGCGAAAAAGCCGAGACCATCATTATCGCGGCCAAGATCCAGCTCTATCCGCAGGAACTCTACGACAGCGGCCTGAAGATCGTTACGGCCGGTACGGTTCGCAACCACCCGGAGGCGGTCAACCCGCGCATCAAGAGCCTAAACTATCTCAACAATATCCTGGCCAAGATCGAGGCGATCAACGCCGGTTGCATGGAATGCCTGATGCTCAACCACAAGGGCGAGGTGGCCGAGGCTTCCGGCGACAACGTTTTTGTCATCAAGAACGGCATCCTCACTACGCCGCCAAGCTGCTGCGGCGCGCTCGAGGGAATGACCCGCAACAAGGTGATGGAACTCGCCCGAAAGGCCGGATACGAGGTTCGCGAAGCGGTGCTGGCGCGCTACGACCTCTATATTGCCGATGAAGTGTTCCTCACCGGAACCGCCGCCGAAATCATTTCCGTGACGGATATCGACAAGCGGCGGATTGGCGATGGAAGCCCCGGTGCGATCACGACCGAGCTCAGTGCCCTCTATGCCGAATGCGCCCGCTCCGAAGGAACTCCGATCGAATAAGTATTGAACAGAAGGTCGCAAAGCGCGCAAAGAGAAGCTTATTTCCACTTCTTCGCGGCCTTTGCGCTCTTCTGTTAGAATCAAACCAGCCTAAGTGTCCGTGTTTAAAAGATTGTACAGCAATATCCCAACGAATTAGCATCCCTGCTGTCAGACAGGGAAACGGGAAAGCCCCATGAAATGTGAATGCTGCCATGAGAAAGAGGCGACGATCCACCTGACGCAGGTGATCGATGGCCATGCCAAAAAGCTGAACCTATGCCAGGAATGCGCCAAGGAAAACGGGATCGACCTCAATTCGCCCATTTCGATTACCGATGTATTGCTCGGCCTCGGCGCCCAGCCGCAGTCGATCGAGCCGTCCGCGACCGAGTTCGACCTGTCGTGCAAGCGCTGCCAGATGACGAGGGCGGAGTTCAAGAAGCGCGCCCGCCTCGGGTGCCCGGAGTGCTACAACGCCTTCATGGGCGAACTCAGCGCCTTGACCAAGGCCATGCACCACAGCGGCCAGCACGTTGGCAAGATCCCGGCCCGGCAGGGCAACGAGGCGCGCATCACCGCCCAGATTGCCGCGCTGCAAAAGGATATTGAAATCGCCATCGCCAAGGAGCAGTACGAGGTGGCCGCAAACCTTCGCGACAAGATCAAGGCCTTGAAGACCAGTGTCCAATCCCTGGAAAACGGAGACTCCAATGACGCTTGACGACATGGTGAGAGGCCACGGCAGCTGGCTCGAATCCGGGATCGATGAAGGCCCCGTGATCAGCAGCCGCATCCGGCTTGCGCGCAATATCGAGGAATACTCCTTCCCCGGCTGGGAAAACGAAGAGGGGAAGCGGGTCATTTGGGAAAAATGCAACGGGATCTTCCAGTCTTCATCCGTTGGTTTTATTCGCTGGAGCATGGCCGAAACCGCGGCGCTCGACAAGGAGATCCTGTTCGAGCGCCACCTGATCAGCCAAGAGCTGGCCGCGAACGACGGGGGCTGCGGGGTGTTCGTTTCGTCGGACGAATGCCTGTCGATCATGGTCAACGAGGAAGACCATATCCGTATCCAGTCGTTGCAGCCGGGACTCAATCTAATGGCGGCTTGGCAGGCGGCCGACAGAATCGACGACGAACTCGAAGCCGAACTGACCTATGCCTTTTCCCCGAAGCTGGGCTATCTGACCTCGTGCCCCTCCAACGTTGGAACAGGTATGCGCGCCTCCGTAATGCTGCATCTGCCCGGACTGGTGCTGATGGAGGAGATGGAGCCGGTCATCAACGGTATCTCCAAGATTGGACTGGCGGTCCGGGGAATGTGGGGCGAGGGGACCGAGGCCGCCGGCAACATGTTCCAGATTTCCAACCAGATTACGCTGGGTCGCCGCGAGGACGAGATTATTGCGCACCTCGAACAGATCGTGCTGGAGCTGATCGAGCACGAAAACAACGCGCGCATCCGGCTCATGAACGACCGGGCCATGGTGGTTGAAGACCACGTTGCCCGCGCATTCGGCACCCTTTCCAATGCCCGGATGATAACCAGCGGCGAAGCATTGAATCTGCTGTCGACCTTGCGGCTGGGTCTTGATCTCGGCATGATCGATCAGTTTTCCAGGCGGGAAATCGACATGCTTTTCATTGCCATCCAGCCCGCGCATCTCCAGAAACTGGAAAACCAGGAACTTGATCCGGATGATCGCGATGTGGTTCGCGCCGAAATGCTGCGCGACTTCATGGATACGGTTGCAGACGATAATAATTTAGATTAAACAGGTATGCATTATGGATAACTTTACCCCCCGGGCACAACAGGTGCTGCAACTCGCGCGGAAAGAGGCCGATCGCTTCAACCATGGCTATGTCGGCACCGAACACATTCTCCTTGGCTTGATTGCCTTGGGCCATGGCGTTGCCGTGAACGCCCTTCAGGCCCTGGGGATCGATATGGCCTCGGTGCGCATGGAAGTCGAGAAAGCGGTCGGTAGCGGTCCTGAAACAAAAACGATCGGCAATATTCCGTTCACGCCCCGCGCAAAGAAGGTGCTGGCGCTATCCGCCAGCGAGGCACGCGGCCTGGGCCATGGCTATGTCGGCACCGAGCACATCCTGCTCGGCCTGCTGCGCGAAGGGGAGGGGATCGCCGCCCGCGTGCTCGAAAACCTCGGCGTCGATCTCGACGAAACCCGCTATGAAATCATGAAGACCCTCGACCCAAACTACGATCCCTCCGTCGAGGGCGACTTCGGGGAGGAGGAAGAAGGGGCTCCAATGATGGGTGCAACGAAGCCGCGCGGCAAGGGCAAGTCGAAAACCCCGGCACTCAATACCTTCGGGCGCGATCTCACCAAGCTGGCCAAGGAGGGCGAACTCGATCCCGTGATCGGGCGCAAGGACGAAATCGAACGCGTGATCCAGATTCTATGCCGCCGCACCAAGAACAACCCCGTGTTGCTGGGCGAAGCGGGGGTCGGCAAGACCGCCGTCGCCGAGGGCTTGGCGCAGATCGTCAACGACGGCAACGTGCCGGATTTGTTGATCGACAAGAAGGTGGTTACCCTCGACCTCGCGCTCATGGTGGCGGGCACGAAGTACCGCGGCCAGTTCGAGGAGCGCATCAAGGCCGTGATGGACGAGATCCGCAAAGAAAAGAACATCATCCTCTTCCTCGACGAGCTGCACACGATTGTCGGCGCCGGCTCGGCCGAGGGCACGATGGATGCCGCCAACATTATCAAGCCCGCGCTGTCGCGCGGCGAACTGCAGTGCATCGGCGCAACCACGCTCAAGGAATACCGCAAGTATATCGAAAAGGACGCCGCACTTGAACGCCGCTTCCAGACCGTGACCATCAAGGAGCCGTCCGTCGAGGATGCCGTGGAAATCATGTACGGGCTGCGCGGGAAATACGAGGAGCACCACCACGCCCAATTCACCGACGACGCGCTCAAGGCCTCCGTCGAATATTCCGCCCGCTACCTGCCCGACCGTTTCCTTCCCGACAAGGCGATCGACCTCATCGACGAGGCCGGCGCCCGCGCCCGCATCGGCAGCATGAGCCGCCCGCCGGAGCTAAAAACACTTGAAGCGGAGATTCAGGAATTCGAGAAAAAGAAGAACGATGCCATCCACGAGCAACAGTTCGAGGATGCCGCCCGCTACCGCGACCAGGAGCGCCAGACCAAGGAAAAGCTGGAGACCCTGCTCGACGAATGGCGCAAGCAGCGCGATGAACACAAGACCATCGTCACCGACGAGGATATCATGGTTGTCGTCGCCAAATGGACGGGGATTCCGTTGATGAAGATGGGCGAGAAGGAGATGGAGCGCCTGCTCCGCATCGAGGAGGTTGTCGGCGAACAGGTCATCGGCCAGCAGGAGGCCGTCGGCGCCATCGCCCGCGCCCTGCGCCGCTCCCGCGCCGACCTCAAGGATCCCAAGCGCCCGATCGGCTCGTTTATTTTCCTCGGCCCCACCGGCGTCGGCAAGACGCTGCTGGCCAAGACCCTCGCCGACTTCATGTTCGACGATCCCGAATCGTTCATCCAAATCGACATGTCGGAATACATGGAAAAGTTCAACGCCTCGCGCCTGGTCGGTTCGCCGCCGGGCTATGTCGGCCACGAAGAGGGCGGGCAATTGACCGAACGCGTCCGCCGCCGGCCCTATTCCGTCGTGCTGTTCGACGAAGTTGAAAAGGCACACCCGGACGTCATGCACATGCTGCTCCAGATCATGGAAGAGGGTCGCCTGACCGATAGCCTCGGACGCAGCGTCGACTTCCGCAACACGGTCGTCATCATGACCTCCAACCTCGGTGCCCAGGAAATAAAGAAGGCCGGGTCGCTTGGCTTTGCCCCCTCGAATGAAGAGGTGGACTACAAGAAGCTCAAGGAAATGATGATCAGTCTGGCGAAAAAGAACTTCAAGCCCGAGTTGATCAACCGGCTCGACGACATGATCGTCTTCCGCGAGCTGACCAGGGAGGATCTCGAAACGATCATCGATCTCGAACTGGCCAACATCCAGAACCGGGTCATGAGCCGGAACATCGAGCTAAAGATTACCAAGCCAGCCCGCGAGTTCCTGCTCGAAAAAGGCTACGACAAGGCCTACGGCGCACGCCAACTGCGCCGCACCGTCGAGCGCTACCTCGAAGACCCGATCGCCGAGGAAATCCTGCGCGGCAAAATCGAGAACAACTCCGTCGTAACCGTCCGCGCCAACAAGGAAAAGCTCGCCTTCAAAGGCGCACCCGTCGCCGCCGAAGAAAAGACCGACGAGGAAAAACCCGCAGAATAATGTGGGGCGGACACTCCTGTCTGCCCTGCGCAGGCTGGAAGCCCGCAGTA
>JBDLHZ010000198.1:0-5233 GCA_039715135.1 Verrucomicrobiota bacterium | reverse complement strand
GCCGACAAACTGCGTGCGCGCTTTGCGCCAAACGATCCGGTGGGTTTCAAGTTCCGTAGCGGAATGAAGGAGGGAACCCTCGTCCGAACCAACCCGAAGCGCGCGATCGTTCGCGTTGACGACGGGGAATACCACGTTCCCTACGAGTGCCTGGTTCCGCTCGGCACCAACCGGCAGCGGGAGGAGCGAATGGAGGCCATCCTCAAACTTGCATTGGTGTCGATGCATGAACACGGCTTGAAAAAATGGCGCTTCAAATTCGACCACAGTACGCGGCGGGCGGGTTGCTGCAACTATTGCGACAAAACGATCTCGATTTCCTTCAACCTCGCGTGCAACGCGTCGGACGGGGATATCCGCGACACCATCCTGCATGAGATTGCCCACGCGCTGGTCGGCAGGAAACACAACCATGATGTGGTTTGGAAGGCAAAGGCCAAGGAGATTGGTTGCTCCGGCGAGCGTTGCCACCGACTGCAGTTTGTTCCGCCGCGCTATTCCGTGGCCTGCGAGAACAATTGCTGGACGCATACCGCCGAGCGGCGCAACACGCATTTGCTCTGCCGCACATGCGGCGGCAAGCTCATCTATTCACCCCAAAGCAGCGAAGCCGTCACGTGACCACGTTGGCACGTGGAATGTGACTCACGTGGCAACCAAACATCATTAAACAGGAGTTGCGTTTCCGAGAAAAATCATCACCATCCACCACGCTGCTTTGGTAGTATTCACTTCGTGAATGGGTTTTTAAGTGCTCACAGAACAACTCAAAAAAAACCATGGAATTCTGCACATAGACGGGTGGCCTATCGACCATCGACGAGGGCATCGTTGGGAATGCCTGCGCGCGCCCACTTCTGCCACTGTAGTTCCTTGCGCGTGGCCAACCGCCTGAGGCTTCGGACCAATGCCTGGAACTCGACCATATCCATCGCATAGAAGACCAGCCAGGCAACAGGTGCGAATAAAACGAGATTACGATGAAAACGCATCTTCGAGTCGGCCAAGACCTGTATGCCGATGACGGCGGAGAGCAGTGCTATGACCAGAACAAGTGGCAGGTAGTCGCTGGTGCAGACGGTATAGATGAAGAAGGTGGATAACATGAGCACTTCGGCAAGGAGCAGGATTTCGGCATACACCGCCAACGGCAACAGGAACCAGGAAAGATAGGGTCTATGTTCCGGTCGCCAGCTAAAGAACAGCCTGCGGTGCTTAATGAATGTTAGCATACGTCCATGCTTCCAGCGCAGACGCTGGTTGCAAAGGCTTTTGAAATCCGCAGGGCCTTCCGTATAGACCACCGCATCGGCGGCATAACGGGTCTTGTAGCCATGGGACAGCAACCGGGTGGACATCTCGATATCCTCGGTAATTATGTCGTGGTCAAAGCCCCCCACCCGATCCAACGCATCCCTGCGATACGCGGCGGCGGCGCCGCCAATGATATAAACCGAGTTGAACAGTGAATCGGTGCGCTTGAAGAAGAATCCATAGAGGTACTCCATCTGTTGCATCCATTCGATGGGTTTTCTTTTGTTGCCAACAACGACATTCCCCGCAACGCCTCCAACCTCGGGATCGGAAAACTGCCGCAGGATATTGGTGATCGCATTCGGATCCATCACGCTGTCCGCGTCGATCGTGACTATGATTTCGCCCGTGGCGTGGACAAGACCGCGGTTCATCGCCCGCGCTTTTCCCCCATTGGCAAGATTCAGGTATTCCAGCGATGCATCATGGGAATCCTCTTGCCCGTATTCGGAAATCAACCGCGTCACCTTTTCATGCGTTGAATCGGTAGAGCCATCATTGATGACCACAATCTGCAAGCGGGGATATCCCGTATCCAGAACCGACCGGATCGTTCTCTCGATTCCAACCTCTTCGTTCCATGCAGGGATAAGCACGGAAACCGACAAATGACCATCAGTCGACTTTTTCTTCCGGGCACGCATAACCACCGAATACAACGGGCTGCAAATCAGCTGGAACACATATTTTGCCAATAGCGGAAATAGCAGGAACAGCATGCCCCGTCGAATGGGATCGAAGCCGGCAACGGGGCGATATGCCTGGGTTGCAGCCAAAAACAACGCGCCAAATGTAACTAGATACAAAAGGGCAAGGGGAACGACGGTTTCCAGGCTTTCTTTGAAGGATGTTTTTATCATTTCCGGCCATTAGAGCACCTTTAATGCCAATTTCCCTGTCTCTACCTTCTCCCGTAGTAACCGAAATACGTTATTGGATAGCGAAGACAAGGTTTTCGGAGCGGGGCAATACAAGCTTCGAGTGCCGCAACTGCCGCCATGCGGCGGCAAGTTGGTCTATTCTTCGAATACCAACCGATAGAACCGGTTGGAGGCAGCGGCGGAAAACTGAATGGTTAGATGGATAAAGTCCAGATCGCTCCACTGTTCGGTATTCTGGGGAACCGCATTCGTCCACCCCGAAAGGTCGACCGATGTCTCGACCCAGCTGCTTCCGAGGGAGCGACGGCTGAGTGAATATTCCAGCACAACGGAGTCCGTGCCGTTCGTTGAAGGGTCAATGGCCGGAACCGGCGCGGACGTTCCAAGATTTGGATCGCCGCCCATCATGTATTCCTGGAAATCGATCACGCCATCGTTATCGGCATCGCCCAGCCCGTTGGAGGAAACCGAGAGGACGGCCGCCCATTCGGCGTAGGGGACAAAGGACTCGTTCAGCACACCAACAGCATCGAGGTCGAATCCCGCCGATCCCGTGGTCGGATATGGATCATAGATCACTTCCCCACGGGCATCGGTCGCGAGACCATCGCCAATAATATCGACAAAGCGAACGTGGGTGATGTTGTTCAAGTCCAGCAACGGGAATCCGTTGGTCAAATCCGTCGCGAAAGCCGGTGAAAAATCGGTGTTGCCCACAAGCTGGGCATTGTAGGCGATACGCAGTTCGTCCAGATCGAATGGGGTTCCGTAGCTTTGCCCATATTTCGAGGCCAACCCATAAAGTAACCGCGTAGAAACCGTGCCGAATCCGAGAACAGGATCCAATGTGTAGGAATAGTTGGGAAAGCGTACAAAATTGCTTCCATCCGATGAGACTTCCACATGGGCTAATTCCAGAAAATCGTCACTGAAGCCATTTTCAAACACGGCAAAATCGGCTCCCGATCTATCGCCGATCCCCTGGGGGAAGGTCATCGTGATCTGCCCACCGCGACCGAGCGACACAATATCAAATGACCCCCCGACCGCTGGGCCAAGCGTCTTTTCCGGCGTTTGGAACTCCGCGCCCACATCCGCACCATATTGCACATCCAAATAGCCGTCAGCCCACGCCACGATGGCATTGCTCGACAGGTGGATCGCCGTGGATCCCGGACTTCCCGCCGCCGGGGCGGAAAGAACATAGTTTGTTCCGTAATAGGTATCGGTTGCCCAAACCTGTCCGCCGAACAGGGGGAAAAGCATTAGTATGGTTGCTGAAATTCTCTTTTTCATCTTAATACACCATGGTTATTCCAAAGTGGAAACTGCGTCCGGCTCCGGGATAGTAGCCCCCGCCGTAGGCGGAGGCAGCATAGGTTTCATCGAACAGGTTGTGCATGGAAATCACGAGGTTGAGATGCTCCGACATCGCCACGTTGGCTCGAAGGCCGAACAACCCGTATGGATCCATCTTCGGGCCTGTGTTGGCCTCATCGCCACCTTTATATTGTTTCGCCACATAGGAGTAGGTCGCCGTCAACCGGAACTCCGGAACCGGCTCGATCCATGCCGATGTTGTCCCGTAGGCCCATGGAACCAGCGGCACTCGGTTGCCATCATTTTCACCGTTCTCTAGCCGCGCATCGACAAATGTCCAGCGGGTGGAGGCACCGTACCACGTCCGACTCCATACCACCTCGGCTTCCGTCCCTATTCGCCGAGTCGAACCAATATTCATATTCAGGTTAATCATGGGAGTCCCCAAAATGGGATCGGCAGGAATTTCAACATAAGCGATTTCATTATCGAGCATCAGGTAGAATCCGGTTAGTGATGCCGACCATTCGTGCCCCTTGTATTTCGACCCAATCTCAAAGTTATTTCCGTGCTCCGGATCGAGATTCTCGTTCAACGGATCGCTCAGGGGAAAGCCTTGATAGGCTGCCGTCTCGTCGAGCGTGGGATAGCGATAAACCCGGTCGTAGCCCGCAAAGACATCCCATTGCTCCGAGAGTTCTTGCGAAACAGAGAGTTCCGCCGCCCAACCCTGCTTTTCCACCAATCCATCGTAGGATTCTTCAAGGTCAATATCCGGTGGGTTCTTGTAGTCAGGATTTGGAAATGGCCCAAGGAACTCCTCCAACTGATCTTCCACATACTGTACATAAAGATTGTCTGTTCCTGCATATTCGTAGCGCACACCGCCGTTGAGGATGGTCTTTTCAGCAAAGGTGCGTTGCGCAAACAAGTAAGGGGCGGCGGAGATCCGCCCCAATTCCGCCCAGGATTTGACGATGGTGCGTTCTTCATCCAAGTAGTTTTCCACATTCAGCCGATCATAATTAAGATCAAGGCCCGCCATCCAAAAATCGTCTTCCGAACCAAAGCGGGCGCGTGGTGCAAGGGAAAGTCCGAGTTGCCTGTTCCATGTGTAGATTCCGCTAAAATCCGCATCGCGGTCGCGGAAATTCAAACCTGTATTCACACGCGCCGCGCCCCATCCTCGCTCGGTTTCATACAGCAAGGTGGCCAGAGCGCTCTGATCTTCGGAAAACTGGTTTCCGAGATTTTTCGACTGCGTGGGATCGGCCTGCATTTCTTCATAGCTCAACGGCCCCGGAAACTGAATATAACTATTCCCGCCCGAAGTGCGCAGGGTCAGTGTGTCCGTATCGTTCAGGAACCAGCCCGCACTGGCATTGAAGGTGGTGGCACGCGAGGTGGAGTTGGAACGGTAGCCGTCGTACCAATAGCTGCTGACCCCCGCAAGAAAATCGACATCGCCCACGGTTTCGCCATAGCTAACCGATCCGGCACGGTAGCCAAAACTGCCCATTGAGGCATCAAGCTGCAACCCGGCATCGTCGCCCCGCTTGGTGGTAATCTTCACCACACCGGAGAGCGCATGGTTGCCATAGAGCACATTCTGGCCGCCGCGGATCACCTCGATCCGCTCAATATTGGAAACCGGAATGCTCTGCCACTCGATGCCGCCCATGTCGGGGCGGTTGACCTTGTGGCCATCCACCAGCACA
>JBDLHZ010000197.1:0-5235 GCA_039715135.1 Verrucomicrobiota bacterium | reverse complement strand
ATCGTGGTCTCGCAGATCGTGAACCTGTTTATCCAGAAACATGGTGCGGCCACCATGGTCTCCGATTCGGCGCTGGGCTGGAACGAGCTGTATGGCTGGCGCTGGATGTTCGGCGCCGAGGCGTTTCCCGCCATTGGATTCTTAATGCTCAGCTTCACCGTGCCGCGCAGCCCGCGTTGGCTCATCAAGAAGGGCCTGAACGACGAGGCCCGCGAGGTGCTTGCCATGGTTGGTGGCGAGGAGTATGCCGCACAGGAAGTGGCCGACATTTCCTCCACGATTTCCGCCGAAGAGGTGGCGGTGGTCAACTTCAAGGAAATCTTCGAGCCAAGGCTTCTCAAGGTGATCCTGCTGGGCATGTTCCTTGCGCTGGTGCAGCAGTGGAGCGGCCTCAATAGCGTCTTTGCCTATTCGCACCAGATCTTCCAGGATGCCGGGTTCAGTGTTTCCGGTGCAATGCTCTCGCTGGTCTTCCAAGGCATGACGATGCTGATCTTCTGCGTGCTTGCCATGTTCATTGTGGACAAGGTGGGTCGGAAAAAACTGATGCTCATTGGTGCGCTGGGCATCTCGATCACACATTTGCTCATCGGCCTGAGCTTCCACTATGAGCAAAGCGGCATCTGGATTGTGATTTTGGTGCTGGTGGCCATCGCGCTTTATGCGCTGACACTGGCTCCGGTGATGTGGGTGCTGCTTTCCGAGATTTTCCCCAACCGGGTGCGCGGCGTTGCGCTTGGGATCAGCGTCGTGACGCTGTGGGTCGCCTACCTTATCCTAACCTACACCTTCCCGATCATGCGTGAATCGATGGGAACCGCCAAGACCTTCTGGGTCTACTCGGCCTTCCTCTTCATCGCCTTCCTCGTCATCAAGGTTGCCCTGCCCGAAACCAAGGGCAAGTCGCTGGAGCAAATCGAACGGGATCTGCTGAATTAGAAAAAATCTGGAGTGCGGTGGGAAGCGGAGCGCCACACCGCTTTTCCTTCGTGGAGCCGTCAAGATGACGGCGGTACATTCTTAAATAATAGGAGAGAAAAAATGACAATACCTCTAATCAACGAAACTTTTGATAAATCAGAGGGCGTATTCCAGCTTATGCCCGTTTTTGTGCCGCGTCTTTTTGGTGAGGCCGGCCGTCGCCTGCGCCTGCACCCGGACGACTACTATGCCATGGGCATGAATCGCGGCTCGCTCAAGGAGCGCTGGTTTTCCTCGGTCATCAACTGCAACAATGGCCCGCTCGCGGAGGAGGACGAGGGGCTGAGCTATGTCCTGCCGCTGGATCGCGACGAAGGCAAGAAGTTTACCCTGCGCGACGCGGTCGCGGAACTCGGCGCGGACGCCATCGGCGACGAACTGCTGGAAAAACACGGCACCTGGCCGATGTACTCCAAGTTTTTCGACTACAAGGGCCCGCTCTTCCACCACCTGCACCTCGACAGCGAATCGGCGGCGCGGGTGGATCTGATCGGCAAGCCGGAGGGCTACTATTTCCCACCACAGCTCAACAACTACATGGGCGACTTTCCGCACACCTACTTCGGCTTCGATCCGGACACCACCAAGGAGCAAGTCAAGGAGCGCCTGAGCCAGTACGAGGCGACCGACAACCGCATCACGGAGCTTTCCCGCGCCTACCGCATCCAGCTCGGCACCGGATGGTACACCCCGCCGGGCGTCGTCCATGCGCCGGGCTCCGTGCTGACCTACGAGCCGCAGTGGAACGCCGATGTGAACAGTGTCTATGAAAACGTCACCGCCGGGGAACTCTACGACCACGAGTTCCTCGTCGAAAACTGCCCGGAGGACAAGAAGCGCGACATGGATTATGTTGTCGACCTGATGGACTGGGAGGCCAACGTCGATCCGCACTACAAGAAGACCTTCTTCCGCCCGCCGGTCGACTGCCTGCAGACGGACGAAAGCTTCAGCGAAAAGTGGATCATGTACGGCAACGACTATGTCGGTGCGAAGGAGCTGACCATCCAGCCCGGCTGCGCGGTCACGGTCGCCGATCCGGTGGCCTACGGCTGCATCATGATCCAGGGCCACGGCAAGTTTGGCGTCTACGATGCCGAATCGGCCGTGATGCTGCGCTACGGACAGGCCAGTCAGGACGAATATTTCGTCACCGAAACCGCCGCGAAGAAGGGCGTCGTTATTGAAAACAAAAGCCAGAGCGAGCCGATGGTCATCCTCAAGCACTTTGGCCCCAACCACCCCGACATGCCCTAGGGAATATCGAATAATGAACAAGGAATGTTGAATTGAAAAGGAACAGAAAAAGATGAAACCACAGAACTATGAAGTGAAGAACGAAGCCATCCGGCTGAAATTTGAGGAACTGAAGCAGAACAGTCCTGAAAAACTGGAACGGAAACTAAATCTTTCCTGGAGCAACTGGGGATTCGGCATGGAGAGCCTGGCAGTATCGGCCAAGCGCCTTTCGGCGGCGGGCGTCGATTTTATCGAACTGCACGGCAACCACTATGGCCCCGATTTGGGCTACGAACCGCAGGAAACCCTGAAGATTCTGGCCGACAACAACGTAAAGGTGGCCGGAATCTGCGGCATGTTCTCGAAGGACAACGATCTTTCGAGCAACGGTGGCATCCAGCGCCAGAACGCCATCGACTATATCCGCCGCGAACTTGATTTTGCCAGCGCGGTGGGGGCGGGCTACATGCTGGTGGTGCCCGGCGCGGTCGGCCGCCCGAACGCCTACGACGATTCCGAGTTCCAGCGTTCGGTGGAAACACTTCAAATCGTCGCCGGTGATTTTGTGAAGGCCAATGTCAAGGCCGCCATCGAGCCGATCCGCTCCGCGGAAGTCAGCCTGATCCACACCTTTGCCGATGCGAAGCGCTACATCGAAGCGGTCGGCAGCCCCGGCGTGGCGCACATTAATGGCGACGTCTACCACATGCAGAGCGAGGAGAGCCACATTGGCGAAGCCATCATGGAGGCCGGAGATATGCTGACCAACCTGCACATGGCCGACTCCAACCGCTGCGCGCTTGGCGAGGGTGCCATGGATCTCGACACGCTCATCATGGCGCTCTATGTGATCGGCTACAACAACGACACCTGTTTCTGCACGCCAGAACCGCTCGGTCCGGGCGGCGACCCGTACCCGGCCATGTTCGGAATCCCGGATGAAAAGCTCCTTGATTCGCTTGTCCATACCAGTGCAACCTGTTTTAGAGCGCGCGAGAGGGAGCTTGCGGGCAGTTAATCAACGAGGAGTTTTCCATGGCATTTACATTAGGGATTGATTACGGCACGAACTCGTGCCGCTGTCTGGTGGTGAACACCGCCGACGGCCGCGAACTGGGCAGTTGCGTCTATGAATATGAAACCGGCCAGTTGGGCATCATGCTCGATCCGGCGGACCATAACGTGGCGCGGCAGAATCCGGCCGACTACCTGAAGGGCATCGAGCTGACGATCACCGGCGCGATTGCCGAGGCCAGGGAAAACAACCCCGGTTTCGACCCGAACGGGATTGTCGGTATTGGCGTCGACACGACCGGTTCTTCGCCGCTACCGGTGAACGAGCAGGGGACCCCGCTCTCGATGCTGGACGAATTCAAGGACAATCCCAACGCCTATGTCTGGCTCTGGAAAGACCACACCTCGCATGTCGAAGCGGAGAAGATCACGCAGATTGCGGCGAAGGAACGTCCGCAATACCTCGCCAAGTGTGGCGGCACCTATTCCTCGGAATGGTTCTTCAGCAAGCTGTGGCACTGCCTCAACGTTGCGCCGGAAGTGTTCGATGCCGCCTACAGCTGGGTTGAATACTGCGATTGGCTTCCCGCCGTCCTGACCGGCAACGACACCAAGCCGACCCAGCTGAAGCGTAGCCGCTGCGCCGCCGGCCACAAGGCCATGTTCAGCGATTCGTGGGGCGGCCTGCCGGACAAGGAATTCCTTGCCATGCTCGATCCCAAGCTGGCCGATCTGCGCGACCGGCTCTACGACAAAACCTATGCGATCGACACCCCTGCCGGCAACCTGACCCAGGAGTGGGCGGACAAGTTGGGCCTGAAGGCGGGCATCCCGGTTGCGGTTTCGGCTTTCGACGCACACCTTGGTGCGGTCGGCAGCGGCGCAAGCCCGGGTAAAATGGTGAAGGTTCTTGGAACCAGCACCTGCGACCTCATGGTCTCGGACGCTGCAACGCCGCTGGAGGATATCCCCGGCGTATGCGGCATTGTCGACGGCTCGATCCTTCCCGGCTTCTTCGGAATCGAGGCGGGGCAGTCTGCCGTTGGCGATATTTTCAACTGGTATGTGAACTACCTCGAACCGGGCGGAAAAGAGAAGGCCAAGCATCGCCTGCTCGATGAACAGGCGGAAGCCATGAAGCCCGGCCAGTCCGGACTGGTTGCCCTCGACTGGAACAACGGCAACCGGACGATCCTCGTTGACCAACGCCTTACCGGGCTGCTTGTCGGTCAGACGCTCCACACCAATCCAGTGGAAATCTACCGGGCGCTCGTCGAGGCGACCGCTTTTGGCGCGCTGACCATCATCAACCGCATCGAGGAATACGGTGTGACGATCAACGAGGTGATCAACTGTGGCGGCATCGCTGAAAAGAGTTCGTTGGTGATGCAGATCTATGCCGACGTCACGGGCCGCGAAATGAAGATTTCGCGCAGTGCGCAGACCTGCGCCCTCGGTTCGGCGATTGCCGCGGCCGTCGTGGCCGGAAGTGCGGCAGGCGGCTACGACGACTTCGCTGCGGCGGTCGAAGCCATGACCGGCGTGAAGGAGATCGTCTACAAGCCGATTCCTGAAAACCAAGAGGTCTACGCCAAGCTCTACAAGCTCTACAAGCAGCTGCACGACGGCTTCGGCGTTGCCGATAATTCCATTGGGATGGCCAACGTCATGAAGGACTTGCTGGAGATCAAAGAGGAAGCTTGGAAATAAATGATTGAGGACTTGAAAGGACAGGTCTGCGAAGCGAACCTTGAGCTGCAGCGCCGGGGGCTGGTCATCTTTAGCTGGGGGAATGTCAGCGGGATTGACCGTGAACGCAATATTGTGGCAATCAAGCCCAGCGGGGTTTCGTACGACGAATTGGTTCCCGAAATGATCGTCCTCGTGGATCTCGACGGGAATGTCGTGGAGGGGGACATGAACCCCTCTTCGGATACGCCTACCCATCTGGAGCTTTACCGGAGCTTTGCCTCTCTGGGCGGGATTTGCCACACGCACTCC
>JBDLHZ010000196.1:0-5240 GCA_039715135.1 Verrucomicrobiota bacterium | reverse complement strand
CCCATCGACAACCTGCGCCGCCCCGGCCTCCAGGTTCGACCCGATCGCCTTGAAGCGGTTTCCCTCGATCAAGACATCCGTCGTCTTGCCATCCAACTGCACATTCCGAATCAATAGTTCCATCATTTTATTTCCGGTTCGTGGATCTTTCATGCATGCAAACCCTACTCCATCCACCGCGCAAAACCACAAAAAAAGCCCAGCAGAAGCCGGGCTTGGTCGTTGCATTGGAAGATCGTTCAATATCAATAGGCGCCATGGGCGAAAAGCACGGTCTTAACGGTTCGTGCAAGGATCACGATATCCAGCCAGATGGACCAGTTGCGCACATAGTAGGGATCCCATTTCTCCATGCCGACGGTACCGGCTTCGCTACGCCCGGACACCTGCCACAAACCGGTAATGCCCGGAAGAACCTTGTCGCGCAGAAAGCGCACCTGTTCCGGCAAATCCTGGAAGTGGTAGGCCGGCAAAGGCCGGGGACCCACCAGCGACATGGTTCCCCGCAAGACATTCAACAGTTGCGGTATTTCATCCAACGAGGTTTTCCGGAGAAAGTTTCCAACCTTGGTAATGCGGGGATCCTTCTTGAGCTTGAAGTGCGTCTCCCACTCCTCGCGCAGCACAGGATCCTTTTTCAGGGCCTTTTGCAGCACCTGCTCCGCATTCGGAACCATGGTGCGGAACTTGATGGTGCGGAACATTCCACCGGTCCGGCCGACCCGGGGTTGCAGGAAAACGGGATTCTTCCGGTCTTCCAGCCAAATCAGGATGTAGAGCAACAACATGAGCGGAGCCCACAGCGGAGCCGAGGAAACGACCAAGGCCAGATCGATGGCTCGCTTAAAGATGCGGGCAAAGGGGTTGAGCAGGTTTTTGGTGATCTCCAATCCAAGGATGCCCTGAAGGTCGCGCGGCACCACCCATAGCGACGGCGCCTCCATCAGGTCGGGAACCAGAATCACCCTGCGATAGGTTTCCAGCGGCCCTTCCAGGGTTTCCACCAATTTGTGGCGCGAAGCTTCAGCCAGCGCCACGATCGCCACAGGGGCACGATCCGTCGTGTTATGGAGATGGCCCAGGACAGGCACCCCGTTGATCACGGTTCCCTGGGAGGTGTCATCGGTGAAAATAGCGGAGGGAATATAGCCCAACCCCATTTCCGCCCGCAAAGCCGCTTCCACAATTTCCACCGAGCGGATATCGCCATAGATCGCGATCGGAACACCCCACTGTCCCAGGCGGATGACCATGCTACGGGTCATTGCCCGGACAAACGGGATCAAAACAGCACCAAAGAGGTAGGTGAACAAAAAGACGATTCGGCTTGTGGCCAAATTCATCCTTGAGAAGAAGGAAACAACCAGTACGACCGCGAAGAGTATAATTAGGGATTCCTGTATTCGCCGCAGTTCATCAACCACGCCCAGACCCCAACCAGGAAGCAAACGGGCAACAGCAGAAACCATGGTCCATGCCGGGATAATAAGGAATCCATTGTGAATCGAGAACGGAATGCCGTTGATGACCAGCAACAGAAAATTCGCCAAACAAAGCGAACCTGCCATTACGACGGCATCGGAGACCATGATTGCCAGTGCATTCAGCACATACCGACGATAAAACTTCGGATGCCTGGTTCCAGAATCAATATTGACTACGTCTCTGCTCAAACTCCACCTCGGCCAAGGACGGCAGGCATCATGCCAAAATTAGTATTTTTTACTAGTTTTTTCATGGACAAAAAATAGCCGTCCCACGTTGCCTTGTTATTGATTATGCGCGACCTGCCCGGCAATCCACGCATAGGTTTTTTCCATGCCCGCGCGAAGTGTTCCCTGCGGAGCCCACTGGAGCTTTTCCTTGATCAAGGTATTCTCCGAATTGCGTCCGCGAACACCCAAGGGGCCCTCGATGTGTTTTAGCCCAATGTCTTTGCCGGCTATATCCGCAGCCATCATGGCCAGATCGTTGATCGAAATCATTTCATCGGAACCAATATTAACCGGCCCAGGAAAATCCGATCCCATCAACCTGCGCACCCCTTCTATGCATTCATCGATGAACAGGAAAGACCTTGTTTGCTCGCCATCGCCCCAAATCTCAATCTCGGCGCCGTCCACTGCCTCGGCGACCTTTCTGCACATGGCCGCCGGCGCCTTTTCCTTTCCGCCACACCACGTACCCTCGGGCCCGAAAATGTTGTGGAACCGGGTAATGTGGACTTCGAGGCCATAATTTCTTTGGAACGAAAGATATAATCGCTCGCTGAAGAGCTTTTCCCACCCATATTCGGAATCAGGCTGTGCAGGATAGGCAAACGATTCCTTAAGGCCAGGATTGTCCGGATCGGTTTGAATGGTTTCCGGATAGATGCAAGCCGAGGAGGAGTAGAATATCTTGCCGACCTTTTTTCTGCTGGCCTCGTATACCACATTCAGATTGCAAAGCGCCGAGTTGTGCATCACGTCGGCATCATGTTCGCCGGTAAAGATGTACCCCGCCCCGCCCATGTCGGCGGCAAACTGGTATATCTCGTCCATGCCCTCATCGACAACCGCTTCAACAACCTGTGGATCACGCAGGTCCCCGATCACAAAATCATCGGCTGGCGGAACGCTGAATTCGTGTTCCTTGATATCCACCCCGCGAACCCAATAGCCCTCGGCCTTGAGCCGCTTGACCATATGCCCGCCAATAAACCCGCCAGCTCCACATACCAATGCTTTTTTCATTATCAACTCCTTAGCTAAAAAACGGCACTTTGTGCCTTGTTTAATTCGTTCAAACGGGCTTCGTCAAATCGTTCAAACGGGCTTTGCCCTCGTTCAAATCGTTAAACCGTTCAAGTCGGGAAGCGATTTTGACGCTTCAACAACTTCAACGAGCGGCTTGTCCTGCGTAGCTCGAAAAGCGAAGCGGGACGCGTTTCAACGGTTTCAACCTTTTCAACGAGCGTAGCGCTTCAACGCTTTCAACGTTATCAATTAATTTTCCATTATATCCAACAGATCCGAAAGATCGGAATCCTTTTCGGCATCTCTTTTTGAATCCGATTGGAACATTCCCTCAAGATCAATGGCTCCACCTTCAACCAGCCGTTCTTTGGTATCTTCCGGCTTTAAAGATTCCACATCGGACAAGCCGTTCTCCGACATCTGCCTCTCCAGCCATTGGATATTCATGCGGGTCGAGGGGGTGCGTTTCAATTTTTCCGCATGGTGGAAAACCTCGAGCGCCTCCTCATGCATTCCCGCCTTGCGCAATTCCACACCCAGCGTCCACCAATAGAGATCATGGAACTTGCGGTGGCGACAGGCTTCGCGAAGCAGTTCCAAGCCGCGCGCCCTGCCAAGAAACAGCAGTGTTTTACCCAGTCCTGCAACGATTTCAGGATCGTATGCATTATGCCGATAGGCCTTTTCGTACCACTCCTTTTTCACCATGGCAAACCGGAGCTTTTCTTCCCGATCAAGCGTGTAGTACCACTGGTCATGGGAAAGTCGAGCCATCCCCTTGTAGGCCCGCCAGTTTTGCGGATCAATCTTGGTGGCCAGCTCATAATATTTCGCGGCCGGGTGCTTGGTGACCTGCCCGTGCTTGGTGCTTAGTGCGGAGTGCTTGGTGCCTGCCGCTTTATCGCCCAGCACCCGAATATAGGCGGACGACATGATCTGGATGCAGAAAGCCGTTCCAACCAGATAGGCTGCGCCTATCATGGTGACGAAGATTCGTTGAACGTTGAACGTTGAACGTTTAATTCGCCTCGCGGGTTGTTGGCTCCCGCTTCGCGAAGGAGGTTCGTGGCCAACCAATCCCGACGGGAGGGAAAGCGGTGTTCCATCGTACTCCAAAGCGTCTTCAACGCCTTTAACGTTCTTCGATTTCAACGAGCCTCGTTTTGCATTTCGAAGCGGCCCGACGGCCACGGCCGCAAGAAATGCAAATACGAGCGCATTGGGATATTCATGCATCTGGAAATCGAAGAACGAATGCACCATCGTGCCGGCGGCCGCGCCAAGAAAGGCAAAGCCCATATAGGCATGGCGCGTCTTTTCGGCCTTCAACGATCCGACAAGCACCCAGCCGAGCCCATAGATCCAGGCCAGGGCGAACAGGCCGAATCCGACGAGGCCGTGGTCGGCAACCAGCTCAAGGTATTCGTTGTGCGGATGGCCGCTTACAAACCGGTTTCCCTTGAAGCGTTTCCTGTACTCTGGATAGGTGTAGCGATAGTTTCCCGCCCCATGGCCGTACAGGGGGGCATCCTTGATCATGTCGATCGTATCCATCCAGGTCTGCGGCCGGAAATCGCGCGCCTCGCTACCGATCCCTTCCTCCGCCTGCCCTTCAAGGAAAGTGACCACCGGCTGCATGCGCCGCTGGAAGGTTTCCGAATACCGCCACGCCCCAAGCAAGAGCAGGGCCGAACACACCGGCACAAGAATCGCCAAAAGAAGAAACAGCCGCTTGCTTTTGCGGAGCGCCATCAGGCAAACCATCACCCCCGTCGCGGCAATAGCGCCCAGCCAACCGGCGCGGGATTCGGTCAGGAACAATGTCGGGAGGAAAACCAGGAAGCTGTATCCCGCAAGAACCTTCAGATAGATGCCCGCCTGCGGGATGAATAGCAGCGCCAGGCAAAACGGCAGCAGCATCTGCATCAGATGCGCAAAATGGTTCGGGCAAATGTAGGTCGACATCAGCCGGCCTTCATAAACCGAGTAGCGCTCCGTCCATAGCACCTGCTCCGGGCATTTGAAATGGACGACTATCCCATAGAGCGCCGCCAGCATCACCGCCAAGATCAATGCGCCGAGAACGATGCGGCTTTCCCTGAACCTTGCCAGCTCGGAGCCCCATGCCAGATAGGCGCCCACCGCCCCGCTGGCCAACAGCATCGCCAGCTTCGATTCGAACGGGATGGCTGCCTTGGATATGAAGCATGTTCCGTAGATAATGAATAACAGGAACAGGATTCCTGCCGCTGGAAGTTGGATGTTGGATGTTGGATGTTGGTCGTTGGACGTTGGAGGTTGGACGTTGGATGTTGGATGTTGGATGTTGGACGTTGGATGTCCAGGACTCCGTCCAGCAGAAGCGGGGTCACCGCCCCCACCTACAACATGGAATCTGGAACCGAATGCCCGGCCCAACAGCGCGACTGCCACCAACCCATGGTTCAGCACGAACAAGGGGGCGAGCAACCACGTCTTTTCCTGCCCCACCACCCCATAGAA
>JBDLHZ010000195.1:0-5246 GCA_039715135.1 Verrucomicrobiota bacterium | reverse complement strand
CCGGACATGCCGCCGCCGAAACCGCCGCCCCCCCCAAAACCACCTCCGCCACCGGAGCCATAGCCGCCGCCCCGCCCGCCGCTCAACAACAGGAACAAGGCCAAATGGGGATGGCGAATCGCAAAGAGAATAAAAACTACCGCGAAAATCAGCGGAACGATGGGGTTTCCCTTCCGGCCACTGGAACTTCGGGAAGGGGAACGGTAGCGGGTGGCTGCTCCCGTCAGTTCGACGCCGTATTCCTTGGCAACTTCCTGCGACAGCGCCGCGATGCCAGCCACGATTCCCCGTCCCGGGTTCCCCGCCTTGAAATAGGGGGTGATGACATCGCGCCGGATACGCCCCGCTTTAGAGTCGGGGATCGCGCCTTCGAGCCCGTAGCCGACCTCGATGCGCATTTTCCGGTCCTTCATCGCCGCAAGGAACATCAGGCCATTATCCTTGCCCCGCTGGCCAATGCCCCATTTTTCGTACAGGCGATTGGTAAAGTCGTCGATCTCGCCACCGTCGAGCGACTGGAGCGTCACGACGGCAATCTCCGCGCCGGTCTTTTGCCGCAGCTCGGTGATCATCGAGGTTAGCTGCTGCTCGTCGGAGGCCGAAATCACATTCGCGAAATCGTTCACGAAACCGCGCGGCTGGAGGCTATCGAGCAGGCGGTCCGAAGCATTGGCCGACCACACCGTTGCCAAGGTGAACAGAACTAAAACTATGGATTTAAGCATTCGCATTTCGAAACAGTACTGTTTGCGTTCGATCATTCAACCCTATTGCAACCAAACTACCACCCGCCGCTTGATCCGCCGCCGCCGGAGCACCCACCACCGAAACCGCCGAAACCACCTCCGCCAAAGCCGCCGCCGGAGCCTCCGCGGGATCCGCCATAAAACTGGTCTTTGGCAGAGGTGGTTCCCCGATATCCCCGTTGCTTTGCCCCTACCGTTCCCGCGAAATGGCCAAGTACCGTTAGAATCGCTACCATGCCAAAAAGTCCCAAGAGCTGGAAGACGATGAGGTCGATTCCCTTCAGAAACCCAAGATGACCACCCCGATCCGCCGACCCTACACCGTTCCCCCTGGCGATCTCCTTCGACAGTACGGCAACGCCAGCCACGATCCCCTTCCCCGGATTGCCCGCCTTGAAGTGGACCGTGATGACATTACGCCGGATGCGTCCGGCCTTGGCGTCGGGGATCGCGCCTTCGAGTCCGTAGCCGACCTCGATGCGCATCTTCCGCTCCTTCATTGCGCAGAGGAACATCAGGCCGTTGTCTTTCCCTTTCTGACCCACGCCCCATTTTTCAAACAGGCGGCTGGTAAAGTCGTCGATCTCGCCGCCTTCAAGTGATTCGAGGGTGACAACGGCAATCTCCGCGCCGGTCTTTTGGCGCAACTCGGTAATCGTTGAGGTTAGCTGCTGTTCCTCGGCGGACGAAATCACGTTGGCAAAATCGTTCACGAAGCCGCGCGGCTGCAGGCTGTCAAGCAATCGATCCGACGCCTGCGCAAGCGGGATGCAGGCCAATAGCAGGAGAATGGCGAAAGCGTTTTTCAGGAATCGCATGGCAGGAGAATACCGCAGCGGAAACTACACACAATTACAATGTGAACATTCCATTTATAACGGGACACGGAAGTGTGTTCCGCCCGTTATATTGGTTTGGGTGCACAACCCGCCGGAATTCGCGTTTAACCCCATATTTACAGTAGCATTGGAACAAATCATCCCATACCTCTAGAGGTGCGGGAGTATGAATTTCATAATCTATTGCGGATGCGTGTTTAACAAATATTTTTTGGTGGCAGATTGCGCCCCTTTAAAGAGCGTTTCAATGTGGTGCCGTAGCCGAAGGATTCCACTTTCCCGACACCGGCCTTGGTCTCTATTCCCCGATGCCATCCTCTTGCCCGCGCGACAGTAGTGCATCAAGCCCTTCGAAGGCGGAGAAGCCACCGGCCTTGAACGAATCGTCGGAGCCGCCGCCGTAGCCCTTCATCTTGTGCTTTTCGTGCTCGTGGTCGTGGCAGTAGATGCAGAGCAGCTCCCAGTTGCTGCCGTCGGGCGGATTGTTGTCGTGGTTGTGGTCCTTGTGGTGGACGGTCAGCTCCTTGAGCCCCTTGCCCGAAAACTCGCGGCTGCAACTGCCGCATACATGCGGGAACATTTTGAGCGCGCGGGCACGGTAGCCCTTTTCCTTTTCCGCCAAATCGCGGTACATCTTTTCGAGTGCTTCGGTCTTTTTCATTGCAACGGGTTCCTCCTGTGCCGACTGGAGACAGCGTGGCAGAATCCATGATGAACATCCATCTGTTTTGGGCCGCCAGTTTATATTTTGTGTGCCTTGCGTTTTTGGGTTTAAATGCATACAGTGGGTGCTTGTCTTGAAGAAACAGACCTACTTGAAAGGGGAGCCAACATGAGTGAACAGATTAAAGTAACGCTAACCGAAGACGAGCTGCCGAAGCAGTGGTACAACCTGAACGCGGATTTTTCCACGCCGATGCCGCCGCCGGTGGGCATGGACGGCAACCCGATCGGCCCGGAGGCGCTGGCCCCGGTCTTCCCGATGAACCTGATCGAGCAGGAGGTCAGCACCGAGCGCTGGATCGACATTCCCGACGAAATCATGGGCTTCCTGAAAATCTGGCGCCCCACCCCGCTCTACCGCGCCCGCCGCCTGGAAGAGGCGCTCGGCACACCGGCCAAGATCTACTACAAGAACGAAGGCGTTTCGCCGGCCGGTAGCCACAAGCCCAACACCGCCATCGCACAGGCGTGGTACAACAAGCAGTTCGGCATCAAGAAGCTGACGACCGAAACCGGCGCCGGCCAGTGGGGCTCCGCCCTGGCGTTTTCCTGCGCACTCGTCGGCGGCCTGGAATGCAAGATCTACATGGTGCGGATCAGCTTCGACCAAAAACCCTTCCGCAAGATCATGATGAAAACCTGGGGCGGCAACTGCGTGCCTAGCCCGAGCATGGAGACCGAAGTCGGCCGCAAGATTCTCGCCGAAGACCCGGACACCCCCGGCAGCCTCGGCATTGCCATCTCCGAAGCGATCGAGGAGTGCGTCCAGCGCGAAGACACCCGCTATTCGCTCGGTTCCGTATTGAACCACGTCATGCTGCACCAAACCGTGATCGGCCTCGAAGCACAGAACCAGATGAAGAAGATTGGCGACGATCCCGATGTAATCATTGGCTGTGCCGGCGGCGGCTCCAACTTTGCCGGCCTTTCCTTCCCGTTCATCAACGAGCGCATGAACGGCAAGGATATCCGCATTGTGGCAACCGAACCCGAGGCCTGCCCGACGCTTACGCGCGCGCAATACCGCTACGACTCCGGCGACGTGGCCATGATGACCCCGCTGCTGCCGATGCACAGCCTTGGCCACACCTTCGTGCCACCGCCGCTGCACGCCGGCGGACTGCGCTACCACGGCATGGCGCCGATGGTCAGCCATGCGCTGAAGGAAGGACACATCGAAGCGGCCTCCATCGGGCAGACCGAATGCTACGAAGCGGCCGTCCAGTTTGCCCGCACGGAAGGGTTTATTTCCGCGCCGGAAACCTCGCACGCCATTGCGCAGACCATCCGCGAGGCCAAGCAGGCGAAGGAAGAGGGCAAGGAAAAGACCATTCTCTTCAACTGGTCCGGCCACGGCCTGATGGATCTGAAGGGCTACGAAGCCTTCTTCGACGGCGATCTCAAGGACTATCCGCTGCCCGACGAGCTGTTGGAAAAATCCATTGCCTCCATGGACGGCCTGCCGATGCCCTAAAGGAGGACGGGTACGCAATCCTACCGGTTTCACGCATGGGGCTTTGCGCTTTCAAAACAGAAGCCTTGCGTGGTTCCGGCATGGGTTGTAAAAAACTTTTCCCTAGGGAAAAGTTTTTGTGTCCAAGTGCCGCTCGTGCTATAAGACCCTTCTTCCATCGGGGAATCCAATGTCATGAAAAAATACCCTTATCAAAAAGCCAAGAAACTCATCCAGTCCATCTGCAAGGCTGCGGCGGACGGGGAGTACGATACACGGGAAAAGTTCCATGCCATGCTGGAGGCCAATCCGGACGTTGCGGTGCAGGGCTACAATGCCTATGGGAAAATCTTTTTCTGGAACCAGGCATCTGCCCATCTCTATGGCTACAGCGAAGCCGCCGCCGTCAACAGGGATCTTTTTGAACTGGTCATTCCGCCGGAAATGCGCTCGCTCGCACGTGACCTGATCCTTTCCGCAACCAAGACCGGCAAGCTGCCGGATCCCTCCTCCTGCGACCTGATCCAGCGAAACGGCCACTTTGTCACGGTGTTTTCCGGGCATCTCATGTTTCATTGGGACGGCCCGGCCGTCCCCGAGTTCTACTGTGTCGACATAGACATCGATCCAGAGGCGGTCTGATTCCCGGCATCATTTTGGTTTCTCCCAAAACGAATGCACCACTCCGTAAAAGGAAATTGGAATACGCGGAAACCCTATGGCGATCAACTCCGCTTCCCCTGGGAAAATGTACTTGTTAATTTTCCGGTAGCGGAAAAATTGGATTTAGCGGATATTCCCCGCATGCAACTCACCTTCCAGGAAAAATACGATGCGATCGGCAAGCAGGACACCTGCTATGAAGGCGTATTTATTACCGCGGTTAAAACCACAGGGATATTTTGCCGTCCCTCTTGCCGGGCAAGAAAACCCAAGGTCGAAAACGTAGTCTTCTACGACACGGCGCAGGAAGCCATACAAAATGGTTTCAGGCCCTGCAAGGTTTGCAGACCCATGGAGAAGCTGGACGAAACCCCGGAACATGTCAAAGCCATCATAGCCGAGCTTCATCAAAATCCATACTTGAGGATCAAGGACCAAGGCCTAAGGCAGCGGGGCATCGAACCAAGCCAGATTAGGAGATGGTTCAAGAAACACCACAACATCACCTTCCACGCCTATCAACGAATGCTACGCATCAATGCGGCATTCAACAGCATCAACAAGGGCGAAACCGTGACCAACTCGGCATTCGACAGCGGCTACGAATCCCTGAGTGGCTTCAACGAAAGCTACCGGTCGATTTTTGGCGGATCGCCCACGGGCGCCAACGGGAAGGCGGTCTTGAATATCGTTCGTTTCACAACACCGATCGGCCCCATGTTTGCCTGTGCCAGCGACGAGGGGGTTTGCCTGCTTGATTTTACCGACAGAAGAATGCTGGAAACGGAATTCAAGGATCTATGCAAACGATTGAATGCCGTT
>JBDLHZ010000194.1:0-5285 GCA_039715135.1 Verrucomicrobiota bacterium | reverse complement strand
AGAACTGCCATTCAAAACGGCATTGCCGCTTTGGAATATCGAATAGCAAGCAAGGAATGAAGGCGGAAAATGCCCTGCGACCTGTTTTTCCGGGCTGGAGGGCGAGGCTCTGTCCGAGCCGCCTGCTTTCCGTGGCTCCGACGAAGCGTCGCCCTCCATTCCTGCGGGAACCACCGTACTGCAAAAAGGGCTCCTGTAGCGCATGCATCCCTGAATCGTTAGCGACTTTTTCTGGCGATGCGCTTTTTCATGCTATTCGATGGTGACGGAACTGACGTTTTTCATGCCCTCAAACCAGATCCACCAGGCGGCTTCGCCGTTGTAGGTGCCGGAGTTTTCGATGCGGACAGTGCCGTCGGCGGAGCTTTTGAGCGAAGCGGAAAGCTCTTCGGCCTTCGTCTGGCTGCACGGCCCAAGGCGGACGTTCAGCGACGGGATCGCCTCTTCCGACTTCAGACTGAAGCGGCAGGTTTCGCGGTCATACTCATAATCGATCTTCGTGCTGCGAATGCCGCTTCCGTCATCAACCATCACCGGGAAGTCCTCAACCTCGATGCCGGACATGGAGGCTCCGACGCGCGGCAGAATCTTGACGGTCTGCGGCTGGGTATCGTCGACCCCGGCACAGATTTCGAGCGCGTGGAGACAGGGGCCTTGGTTGGCGCCGTTGCCGAGGTCGCCGATGCGGTACCAGCTTCCGTCGGGCAGAATGTTGGAACCTTCCGGTACCACCCATTGGAAGTGGCGCCAGTCGATGCCGCGCGACTCGTCGACATAGTTCATGTTCTTGTCGTAGGTGTAGCGGGCCATGTTGACGAGCATCTTGTCGGCATCGTCGATGGCATCGAGCGCAAGGGCGGCGTGGGTGAGCCAGCCGATGCCGTAGCCCATGCCCAACACCGGCTTGTGGCCGAAGTTCTGGCCGAGCTGGTCGTCGAGCGTGTTTTGGGAGATGCGGCGGATTTCCGGATCAAACTTTACCGGGTCCAGCCCTTCGCGATAGATCGAGAACCAGGCGGTCACCAGCGAATCCTGCATGCTCGGCAGCACCGAAAGGCGGCTCTGCAGCCATTTGCGCTGGCTCTGCTCGCCGCGCGCCAACAGGCGGACCATCGCCGTCTGGATGCGCTCGGCGTAGGATCGCCATTTTTCGGCCTCTTCCGTCTTTCCGGCCGCGTCTGCCATATCGGCGCAGCACAGGAGCGCCTGCTGGCAGGTGTAGGTCGGGTACGGGTGGTACATGTCGGCATTGGCATAGTTCCGGCGAATCTGGTCCGGGTCGGTTTCATCGATCATGCCCTTAGGCACAAGCAGGAAACTACCATCGGCCTGCTTGCCGCCCCAGCCGGTGGACTCGCCTTCGGAATAGATGACATCCATGCCGGTGTAGTCCATCAGCCAGCAGATAAATTCGGCGGCATCGCGGGTGGTGTCCCAGCGGCTGTGGCCATAGACCTCGTCGCGCGGCTTCATCAGCCAGTCGCCGGTCGGCATGCCGAGCCGCTTCCAGACCTGCCAGCGCACGACGGCGGTGGCGCCGTGGCCGTCCATCTCTTCGTCGCCCCAGATTTCGTTGATCTGGTGCGGGCCGCCAGACGGCGGAATGGTGAAGGCCCAGTGGCCCAGCTCGCCCGGTGGATACTTGTCCACATCCATGTGGTCGTTCGGCGGCCCCTTTTCGGGATCGTGGTTGTTGCGGAAGAAATAGAGTCCGGCATCCACAAAGTCGATGTAGTTTTGGTTGCGCTCCAGATCGTCTACCAGACGAAGCGGCAGGGAGGCATAGTGATCCGAGCAGCGGGGGTAGACGCCCGGATAGTAGATGCCCGCCGGCGCCCAGGTGCCGATGCCGTTATAGCCGCCGTACCACGGATAGCCCTCGGTCGACTCCCAGAAAACCCCGGTTTCCGACTTGAACTTGCCGGCCATGGTCATCAGGTTGGCCACCCAGATATTGTTGAGCATGTCGGCGAAGCGATCGCCCCTGAAGCGAATCTTCGCCGCCTTGATATCTTCCGGAAAACCAAGCGGCTCCACGGTCTTCGGCAGGTCGGCCTCGGTGGTGTAGAGCACGCGGGCCAGCTTTTTCAGCGGTTTTGAGAAATCATGCTTCGCGAACGATTCCACTTGCGGTTCAAGATCGGCCTTGCCGACGGTTCGCTCCCCGAACGCAATAAGGTTTTTCGTTTCGGCGGGATTTGCCAGCGTGACGGCGGAAACCAGCGGGCGGCCGCGCAGCTTCGCATTGTCGTGCAGCACAATCGACTCAATCGTTCCTTCGCGCGGCTTTAGTGCGAGGTAGTAGTGGCGGTGGGTGTTTTCATCGATCGAAGCCTGTTCCGACTCCTTGAGCCTGAGCGCGCCATCCAGCACCTTGCGATATTCGGGCCGCGAGGCAAACGGCTCCTGCACCGCTCTCATGTAGCTGTGCAGCGGAGCATAGTTCCATGCCTGCACAAACCAGATGGTGGCACCGATCTGCAGCGGAACCATGTCGCTTTTGCCATCGGAATAGCGAATTTCCAGCTTGCCGATTTCCGCGCCGATACAATGCTGGTCCGGGCGTTCGTCCCAGAATTCCGGATGCTCGCCCCAATGGGCCACGCCATAGTCCCAACTGCTGACCATCCCCAACAGGTACAACGTTTCGGCGGCGGTACCCACCGGAATGGTTTCCATATCGCCTTCAAGCAAACGGATGGACTGCTCCTTCCCCGACATTTCATCCATATAGGCCGACGGATTAAGCAGCGGTGCCACATTGAACGGAATACTGCGGCAAAGCCGTTCCTCTGCCCCGCCATCGATCTTCAGGCCGTACAAGCCGTTGTACACTATCGAATCATCCATCATCGCTTCCCCCTGGTCCAGTGTTCCTTCCGCAAGATCCATTTCCGATGCCCCAGCCGACAAGCCGGCCAGCATCGCCATGCCTATTATTGATTTTTACAACATACCCTGCATCCTTTAGATGCCTACCAAAAAGACCCACCAAACCAAGCAGTACAAATGCAAATTTGATTCTATTATTCCTGTGTTTGTTGTAGGCGGGATCGGTGATCCCGCTTGTGTGCTCCGGGATCGACGATCCCGGCACAGTTCCAGATTTATCGGTCGTCCAGTACAACCGGCTTGCCGGCGGCCAGCACGGCGGTCAGGTTGTTTGTGACCACGCCGCCTGTCGGAACCGAGTTCTTGATATGCACGCCGGCGTAGGTTGCAGAATTCAGATCCACGATATCCAGATTGTCGATCTGGATGTCGTCGGCATGTTCGAGCATGACGACCGGGCTTGAGGCAACCTTGATTCCGTAGTCCGTATCGACCATGTTGTTGTCGATGATCCGCACGTCGGTGGCGGAGGTGGCTGTCACGGCGGTGCCGTCGATGTTGATGAAGGTGTTGCCCCTAATCTCAATATTCCAGCTGTCGTAGGTGGGGGTGGGATCCCAGCTAAAGTTCAGTTGGTTATGGATTCCGACGGCGGCCGCCGACCAGCTCCAACGGTTGGTGCCGCCCTCAAAGGTATTGTCTGCAATGGTGACATTATAGCAGCCCGGACCCTCGGAATAATATTTATAGTTGTTTTCGAGGCTGAGGGAGTTCCACGAGAGCGACGGATTGAAGAAATGGTTGTTGGTCACGACGACATCGTGGGTTGAGAGCACCGTTTCGCGCCCGCGGTGTGAACCGACAAAGTTGTTCCGGATGATGGAACCCTGCCCGCAGCGGGAGAGATCGTTGAACTTATCGCAGTCAACCCAGGCGATGTCGGCCATCAGGTCGGGCATGGGCGTGTCCAGCGTGATTTCCCAGACATAGTCGTTCAACTTTACTGCACTCGTCAGGATAGCGGTGCCCCGGATCCCCCCTTCGGTATTGTTCATGAATTGAACCACATCATCGATGGCGTAGATTGCGGGACGCTGCATCCCGATCCATTTTACGGTGTCCGTGACGTTTGAAATGACGAGGCCGCTGCGTCCATGGATGTTGATGCCGTCGTCGGGCATTCCTTCAAAGTGGCAGTTTTCGATTAGCAGTCCGTCCGTGCAGCCGCCCGCATGGACGCAGTCGCCGTTGGTGGAAAGCAGCCGGTTGGAGCCGGGCTTGAGGCCGACCACGAGGCCATCGACCTTCACGCCGCTGCAGTGGAAGAATCCTGTCGTGAGTCCGGCGGATGCATAAACGGAAACGTCTTTTATAGTGATACCGGAGCAGGATTCCGCCATGACGGCAAAGTCATAGAAGGTGCGGGCCATGTGCACAAAGCGATCCCCGACCGACAGGGGGTGCGCCTGCAGATAGGCGGGATCGTCCGCCGTCATACGCCACGTCCGGCTGCCTAACGAAGTCCAATTGGAAGAGAAGTAAGCCCAGAGGCCATAGGCTTCGCTGGCGAGATCCACGGTAATGCCCCAGCGCGATTGGGCGTTGCTGAAGGCCGGATGGGAGAGTTCGGGATAGCCCGGATCAATCTGCAGATCATAGGTTCCCGCTGCCGTATTCACCGCGACAATCGTTCCCTGCGCAAACGGGGGCGTTTCGTAGTCCACAGTGAATCCCTGCACGGCAATATTGGCGCAGTCGGTAAAAGCGATGCATCCATTTTCCGGATCAGAAACCAGCAGGACACTGTTTGTGCCGCAGCCCCGCAGGCGGACATCGGAAAGGTTGGCCAGTTCCAATGCGTGCTCGTTCCCGCTTTCAATCCGGTAGCTCCCGGCCGGGAAAACCACGTCTGCAAAGGAACCGGAAGCATCTGCGGCCGCGATAGCCGCCAGAATGGCCGACGTGTCGTCCGCGCTACCGTTACCCTGCGCGCCGTAATCCTTCACGTTGAAGGTATTTGAAAGATCGTCGATGGCCAATCGGATGAATTTTTGGTCGGCAACCATGCTCGTGGTGTTCGTGACAAAGTCCAACGCGCCGCCGGTTACATCGATTCCCGCAACGGCAATGCCGTCGTTGCTCCACGCGCCCCCCGTCAAGTCCGTACAGGTTTCAACGGAATAGTCCAGCGCACTGCCCGGATGGGACAGTTGCGGGTGGATATACCTGACCACGTTGCTACCGCCATCGTTAAGCACCTCGAAGATCGGGAAGGTGCCTTGGTTCAGTGCATCGGCGGGATCGCCGCCCAAGCCAAACTCCCGGACGTTGGAGAGTCCATCGCCATCGAAGTCTTCCGTTTGAGTGCCGATATCGTCGCCCCATCCAAAGGACCATTCGGTGTAGTCGACCGCTCCTCCCGTGTAATCCACAATCAGCTGCGGATGGACAAT
>JBDLHZ010000193.1:0-5314 GCA_039715135.1 Verrucomicrobiota bacterium | reverse complement strand
ATTTCGCGAATCGCACGAATCTTGTTTCCCCATATTTAAAAACTTCCTCATCCATTTCCAATCAATCTGCCTGGCCGCTTGCCTGGCCGACGTGATCCATCGGCGCAACATAATCCTTGGTGCCACCATATTTCTTCCACCCGCGAAAAACGATAACAAGTGCGACCAGCGCAAGGGTGGTCCACATGAAGTCCCAAACGTAGATATAGCGGTAGTCGCCCGTCCAATCCATGAAGAGGCCGCCGCCATAGTTGGCGGCAATCAGGATGACCGACTGCACCATCGCCTGCGCCGAACAAAACTGGCCGAAGCGCTCCTTGGGCAGCAGCTCGACATACATCGGCACATTGCTGACCTGCTGGAGAACATAGACCACGCCGAGCAGCACCGTAAAGACAATGAACGAGGTCTCCGATTGGATCATGAAAAAGCCGAGTGCATTGACCACCACCACCAGGGCGGTTCCAAACAGGTGTACCCTGATCGGGCGGAACCTGTCCACCGCCATGCCCAGCGGCAGCACCAGGACAAGCCCGGTCAGCACGCCCCAGGAGAGGGCCTTGCCGTAGGCCGCCATGTCCATGCCGAGGTTTTCCCTGGCAAAGAAAACGTTGAACATGGTGCGGCAAATAACGGACACCGCATTGATGGCTGTTCCAAGGAAAAACCAGCGGTAGTAGGAAAGCGAAAAGCATTCCCTGAAATAGAGCTTCACGCCGGCAACGAAGCCGCTGCGTTCGGCGGCATCGCTCGGCGGAGGATATTGCCCTTCCCTGACCCGCCAGCACAGCAGCATGAAGGTAATGAAATAGAAGAGGGAAACCCCCGTGTAGATCCACTTCAAGTTGTCAAAGTTTTCCGCAAACGGCAGGATGAAACGGGCGAAAAGAAAGCCAGCCAGGGAACCCGAAAAGTTGTAGGCAGCCATGAAGCGCCCCATGAACTTTTCGGGAACCACGTCGGCGAAAAGATAATAGTACACCGAAGCGGCAAACATGTTGAAGAACTGGAAGCCGAGCGAGAAAACCGCGATCAGGCCCAGCCCCAATTGCGGCGCCGAAAGCTCGAACGGCAGCAGGCGGGAGAGCCCTGCGGCCAGATTCGGTGTCCAGCCCATCAGAATAAGGAACAGCGTTGTGAAAGGTATTGTTGCCAGCAGGTAGGGAATGCGCCGCCCCCATTTGCTCCGGGTCCGGTCGCTGCGGAAGCTGATGATCGGATTGAGCACCATGTTGATGGCTGCGGGCAAACTGCCGACCAGCAGGCCGATCATGGCGTTCGAGGCCTTGAACTCCTTCAGGGAAAGCGGCAGCAGGTTGGGAATCAACTGGAAGTTCATCATGGCGAACCAGAAGATCCCCCACAACATCCAACCAAACATTACGGCCAGGCCGACCTTCGTATAGGTGATTGTCCCGCAGCGCATTGGATCGTCGTGGTTCTTTTTGTACTCTTCGGTTTCGTTGTTCATTTTGGTCTTTCCAATACCGCCTCGCAGCATGTCCACACGCACCTACATTGCCATTCGCAAACCAGCTATCTTACAATTTGCAAATCAATATGCTTCCATCGACTCCCGAAATCAAGCCTTTTCATGACGGGTTGCGGTTCCGCCTTCCTTCTTTCCCAGCTCCTTGAGAAGCCTGCGCAGGTCGCGGGCGCCAAGGGGAATGATGAAGAGCACGAGCAGATAGAATCCCGCCAACCCGACAATATAGATCCACAACCAGAATGACCTCATGGCGAGTCCTCCTTTTTGTCCGGCCGCAACAGCGACACAACAACGAATACGATGGCGCACAGAAAGAAGGTGGCGAATCCAAGGGCGTGGCCGCTGATGGAGACCTCGCGGTTGAACAACTCCGACAGCCCCGCGTTCACCGGGTCGAGGAAGAGGCCAAAGAGCGCCACCAGTCCGGTCAGCAGCGCGGCCAGCGCACCTGCACTCGAGGCGCGTTTCCAGTAGAGGCCACCCAGCAACACAATCCCAGCTCCACTGGTATATACCGCGCCGCTTACGGCCATGTAGGTCCAGACACTCTCCGGCAGTTCGTACCAGATGCCCCAAACGAGCAGGAAGATTCCGATGGCTACGACCCCGATACGCGTTGCCCGGATCTCCTGCTTGCCGGTCAGGCTACCACCGCGCAAAGGCGAGATCACATCGCGGGCAATCACCGACGACCAGCACAGCAGGTAGGAGTCGTGCGTAGACATAAAGGCCGCCATCAAGCCCGCCACGAGAATTCCCAGCAGGCCGGTCGGCACGATCGCGCCCAGCGCCATCGGCATGGCTTCCGCCGCGTGCGATGCCGGCCCGGCAAACCCTTCCGGGAAAAAGTAGCCCGTGAGCTCCGGACTCTTCGACACCAGCGTGAACGCCGCAACCGCCCAAAGGGCCGGAATGCCAACCCGCACGAACTGGGCGGGCGATGCCAGCAGGAAGGTTAGGCGCGCAGACTTCGGGTTGCGGGCCGTGAGCGCACGGCTGGCCTCGGGTGCCCAGCAGAAACCGGCCACGAAAAACACCAGCAGGTTGAAGGCGATCCACATCCAGCCGTATCCACCTTCGGCCACGGGATTGAACATACGTTCGCCCCGGTGCTCGGAGAGGGCGTTGAGCATCGTGTCCCAGCCAAGCTCGGGGTGGACAAGGCAGAAGTAGACCCCCAGCCCCATCCCGAAGCTCAGAACGACAAATTGCACATAGTCGGTAATGATGACCGACACCATGCCGCCGAGCGTGGTGTAGACTAGAACCATTATGATCAGGACCGAGGTGATGAGGTTTACGAGCAGTTCCTGGTCACCGTGAAGGTGCAGACCGGTGGCATAGGTGATGAAGACGGCCCCCATCTTCGGGAAAAGCCCCATGTTGAGGATGCCGGCCACGGCACAGATCACGCCACCCACCACACGCGTGCGCCGGTTGAAGCGGCGCTCGAAATATTCGGGGATGGTCAACAGCTTCAACTTGCGCAGCGGCGAAATGACGATGCCGGTGGTTCCCAGAACAACGCCGGTGAAAAAGCCGATCGGCGCAAGCGTCACATAGGCGAAGCCGTGGCTAAAGCCATCGATGGCGGCATACATCAATGTGACCAGTCCCAGGCCGGTGCCGATGTAGGTCGCTACGTTCAACGACGTCCCCGACGCCCGCCCGCCGACGAGATAGGCGGAGATCGAATGGATGAAGCGGTTGGCAAAGATTCCCACCGCCAAAGAAGCCGCAAGATAAACGACCACGATCACCCAATCGAGCGTGGCAAAGTTGGAAGGAAGACCGATAATATCCATATTCACTATTCGCTGGCCAGGATGTCGGCACAGGCCCCGTCCCCGCTGAATTCAAATGCGCCGTTTCCGAGGGCGCGGCATCGGCCATAGAGGCTCTTGAGCTTCTTTCCCGAGGGTGTCCCGACCACTGCACGGGATTTGCCAGGTCCGACGCCCGCCACGAGCAGGCGCACGTTGCCGTCGGCATCGCGGAATTCCATGGCTTGGACATCGCCCTTCTTCAGTTTTAGCTTGGGCTTAATCGGCTCTAGGTCCGAAAGCAGGAACGGTTCGAGATCCCGCAACATTTTCCCGACCCGGCTGAGCTGCGGCCAGAACTCTTTGCGGTCGGCTTTTGTCAGCGGCGGCTTGTCCATGTCGAAGTAGGAATAGAAGACAAAGCCCTTCGCGCCGCGTATCGCCGAAAGGATGGAGTGCGCCCGCATCTCGGCCTCGGTCGGGGCGCGGTATTTCCTGAACTTTGCGGGATCGTTGGGTGCCTTGTAGACGCCGAAGTTGAAGGCCTGCGGAACCACCCAGGTCGCCATGGCCGTCTTGTCGGCCATGTCCCAGGAAAAATCAACGCGCTTCATGTCCTCCACGCCGGGCTCTTCGAGGGGATAGGGATCGATGCCCATGAGGTCGGTCGAGCCGCCGTACATCGGCAGCACCTCGAACTGGTAGAGCACGCCCCAGGTGGGATGGAACGGGTCGAGAGCATTCACCATGCGACGGCGATCAACCAGCTTCCCGACCTTGTCCTCGGAGGCCTCGTCATTCATGTACCATGCCAGCAGCGCCGGATGGTTGCGGAATTCCTTGACGAGGCTTTCCGCCACCTCGTCGGAACCGGAAAACCCCATCCACCTTTGGGGCTCCCTGTCCTGCAACCACGGGTAGAAATCCTTGATACAAAAAAGAATCTTGATGCCCTTTTCATGGCAATAGTCCATCGCCGCGTTGATCGTCTCGACCGACGGCGTGTCGCTTTTGTCGAGACGCGCTTCCATGGAACGATATGGCAGAAGGCAGTTGAACGGGCTTTGCGCAATCGCGTCCACCTCGTTCGTGTGGATATTGCGCACGTACAGGCCAACTGGCAGGTAGGGCTTGCCATCAACAATCGCCCTGCCTCGCCTGTCGATCATGCAAGCGCCAGCCGGCAGCTTTTCCACCGGAGGCGCAACCGTCAGGACAAAGCGGTCCTTTGCAATCTCCTTACCGTCGGCAAAGAGCTTTGCATCCAGTATCGCCTTTCCTTCCGGCAGCGTTCCGAGATCGGCAGAGATGACGCCGTTCGTCACGGGAAGCTTGAATTCGCGTTGGATGTCCCCCGCCGACAGCGAGAGCAGACAGCCCATTATTTCCGGTTCGTCATCCTCGACATAGGTTCTCAGCCTGATCCGTCCATCACAGGGGGTGATCCGCTCGTTGGCCGGCTCAAGCACGAACATGTTGACCCGGAGCTGGTCGTCCGGCACCAGCTTCACATCATCAAACCATGCCTTTCCGGTGCCGCCCTTGGCAAGGTAGAGCGCAATCCGGGCGCTGCCGAGTTCCGGGGGTGCAAGAACCGAAGATTCAACCAGCGTCCAGTCGGTCGTTCCGTCGATGCCTATGGGATAGGTTCCCCTGTCCCAGCTTCCGTCCTTCTTATAGAACTCCACGCATACGCTTGCCGTACCGTCCTTCACGCCGTCGGTCTTTATCCAGGCACTGAAGGTGTAGCGCTTCCCCTCCTCCAGCCCGACCATCTGATGGGCCAGCGGATATTCATCGGCGGACTTGCGTTCGTAGGCCAGGGCCTTGGTGCCGTTGCGGCCGGCAAAGCTCTTGATCTTGTACGGATCCGGAAGCTCCCAGCCCTTGCTTCCCTCCTCGAAGGCGCCGTTCTTCAGCAGCGGCTCCGCCGACATGGCGGACACCGCCACCAACACAGTTGCCACCACGAACAAAACGCTCTTCCTATACTTCATAATTTGTTCCCTTACTCCTGCTCCATTCGCGTAATTAGCGCGATTAGCGATCCACTCCCCTG
>JBDLHZ010000192.1:0-5333 GCA_039715135.1 Verrucomicrobiota bacterium | reverse complement strand
ATGAATGCGCGGCGGGGTTCGACTTCGTCGCCCATGAGGATGGTGAACATTTCGTCGGCCTTGACGGCGTCTTCGAGCACGACCTTGGTCATGCGGCGATTGTCGGGATCGAGCGTGGTTTCCCAGAGCTGATCCGGATTCATTTCGCCCAAACCCTTGTAGCGCTGGATACTCATGCCCTTGCGGCCCGCAACACGGACGGCTTGCGCCAGCTCCATCAGTGAATTCACGGGAATCTTCGCGCCTTTGTCGTCGAGATTGAACTGTGTCTCCTCGGAGTCGGCCAGCTGCCCGAAGGAGAAGCCTTCCGACTCCAGCTTCTCAATCACATCCTTGAGCTGGCGGGAGAAGAAGAGCTCCTTATAGCGCACACTTGGTTCAGGTTCCTTGGGTTCGGGAACTTCGCCCTCTGCGTCGTCTTCAACGTCTTTAACGATTTCTTCGTCTTGAACGCCTTCAACGGTTTCAACCTCTTCAACAACGGGCTTTGCCGCTTCGACTTCGGCAAACAGGTTCTGCAAGCCCTGGTCGTCGAGCACGAGACGAATATCGAGATCTTCCTCTACCGCATTCATGTAGGCGCAGTAGAGCGGGAAGGCCCCGGTTTCGGGATCGCGCTTCGCCAGATAATCATTCAGCCGGATGCCATGGCGACGGAGCTTGTCGGCAATTCCCTCGATGGCAACGATGCTTTCGAGCAGTCCACGCAAGCCTTGGGTATCGAGCAACCGGGTGCCGTCGGGTTTTTCGAGCAACATGCCGTCGGCGCCGAGGTTCAGAAGAATCTCGGTGAGATGCGCATCGGACTCGACATATTCCTCGCGCTTGCGGCGCGTCACCTTGTAGAGCGGTGGCTGGGCGATGTAGACATAGCCATGCTCGATGAGCTGCGGCATCTGGCGGTAGAAGAAGGTCAGCAGCAGCGTGCGGATGTGCGCGCCGTCGACGTCGGCGTCGGTCATGATGATAATCTTGTGGTAGCGCGCCTTCTCGATATCGAAATCGTCCAGGCCGATGCCGGTTCCGATGGCGGTGATCATCGTGCGGATCTCATCGTTGGCCAGCACCTTGTCGAGGCGCGCCTTCTGGACGTTGATGACCTTGCCCTTCACCGGGAGGATGGCCTGGTATTCGCGCTCGCGCCCCTGCTTGGCGGAACCGCCCGCCGAATCGCCCTCCACAATGTAGAGTTCGGTGCGGGCCGGATCACGGCTGGAGCAGTCGGCCAGCTTGCCGGGCAGTCCGCCGCTCTCGAGCGCGCCTTTGCGGCGGGCGAGATCGCGCGCCTTGCGGGCGGCGTTGCGCGCCTGCGCGGCCACCACGGCCTTGTCGATGATCGTGCGGGCAACCTGCGGGTTTTCCTCGAAGTAGGTGCCCAACTCGTCGTTGACAATCTGCTGGACAATGCCTTCCACCTCGCCGTTGCCGAGCTTGGTCTTGGTCTGCCCCTCGAACTGCGGGTCGGGAATCTTGACGCTGAGGACGGCGGTGATGCCCTCGCGGATATCGTCGCCGCCCACCGACTGCTTATCGTCCTTGATCAGCTTGTTGGCCTTGGCGTAGGCGTTCACCGTGCGGGTCAGCGCCGAACGGAAGCCGGAGAGGTGCGTGCCGCCCTCGATGGTGTTGATGTTGTTGGCGAACGAGAAGATCGTTTCGTTGTAGGCATCGGAATACTGCATCGCGATCTCGACAACCACCTCGTCCTTCTCGCGCTCGAAGTAGATCACGTCCGGGTGCATCGGCGACTTGTTGCGGTTGAGGTGCTGGACAAACTCCTTGATGCCGCCGTCATACTTGAAGACCTCCGAGCGCCCGGTGGCGTCCTCCTTCAGCGTGATCTTCGCGCCGCGGTTGAGGAACGCCAGTTCGCGCAGGCGGGAGGAAAGGATATCCCACTGGAAGCCGCTCTCGTGCGTGAAGATGGTGTGGTCGGGCATGAAGGTGACCTTCGTGCCGGTTTCGCTCGTTGTGCCAATGGTTACGAGCTCGGTGGTCTCGACACCGCGCTCGAAGCGTTGGTGGTGGATATGGCCATCGCGCTTAACTTCCACCTCCAGCCATTCGGACAGGCCGTTTACACAGGAGACGCCGACGCCGTGCAGGCCGCCGGATACCTTGTAGGTTTCGGAATCAAACTTGCCGCCCGCATGCAGGACGGTCATGACCACCGTAACCGCCGGCTTGCCCTCGGTCGCATGCATGTCGACCGGGATACCGCGGCCATCGTCGATGACGCTCAGCGAGCCGTCTTCGTTGATGCAGACCTCGACGTTGGAGCAGTAGCCCGCCAGCGCCTCGTCGATCGAGTTGTCGACCACTTCATAGACACAGTGGTGGTAGCCGCGCGAGCCGGTGTCGCCAATGTACATGGCCGGACGTTTCCGGACGGCTTCGATGCCCTCCAAAACGGTAATATGGTCGGCGCCGTAGCCCGCCGCATCGGGGTTGTCCGAGGCCGGATTGGTGGCGATTTCTTCGGGTTTCAGATCGTTTTCAGAGTCAGACATAGGAGTCCATTTCCTTTCAGTCAAATTAATCCGCAGACGATAGCAGAAACCGCCAATTCATAGCAACGGAAGAAGGGGGGAATTTAGGGAAATTTTAGCCTGAAAAAGGCACGAAAACCACGTTCGACCTCTCGCACCGCCCGATCTGTCCGATATTCGTTGGCGATTGCAAAACCAGCCACTTTTTATAAGTGCGCTTCTTCCGTGTGTTGCCTATTATCGGCGACCTAAACAACAAAGGAGAAACAGATGATTGCCCTGCTTGTCATACTCGGATTGATTGTGGTTCTTTTCGTCGCGGTGGTCGGCATGTACAACGGCCTCGTGACGCTGCGCAACCGCTTCAAGAACGCGTTTGCCCAGATCGACGTGCAACTAAAGCGCCGCTACGACCTGATTCCCAACCTGGTCGAAACCGCCAAGGGCTACATGAGCCACGAGCGCGAGACGCTCGAAGCGGTGATCCAGGCGCGCAACCAGGCCGCCGCCGCCGGAAAGGCCGCCGCGCAGAATCCGGCCGATGGGCAGGCGATGGCCGGACTGGTTGGCGCGGAAGGCGCGTTGACCGGAGCGCTTGGCCGCCTGTTCGCCCTCTCGGAAGCCTATCCCGACCTGAAGGCCAACCAAAACATGATGCAGCTGACCGAGGAACTGACCTCGACGGAAAACAAGATTTCGTTCGCGCGGCAGGCCTACAACGACGCCGTCACCGTCTACAACACCGGGCGCGAGGTTTTCCCGAAGAACATCATCGCCAACCTATTCAACTTCATGGCCGCCACCCTCTTCGAAGTCGAAGACGCCGCCCAGAAGGAAGCCCCGAAAGTCAGTTTCTAAACAATAGCCGTCCACAGATTTCGCAGATTAACGGGATTTGAAAAAATCTGTGCCGATCTGTGTAATCTGTGGATGGAATTCCGACGTTATGGACTTTTTTGCCCGACAGGATAGCGCCCGCAGGAATACCGGCCAGTTGCTGCTCTACTTCGGCCTCGCCGTTGCGTTGACCATCCTGCTGATCTACGCCCTGCCCGTCTTTGGGTGGCAGGCATACCGGATGCAAAACCCGCCGCCGGGCGGGCAGGTGCCGCTGGAGTGGTGGCACCCGGAGTTGTTCGCACTAGTCTGCGGGCTGACGTTGCTGGTCGTGCTGGGCGGAACGTTGTTCAAGATTGGACAGCTTAAGCGCGGCGGCGGTTCCGGGGTGGCCGAAATGCTTGGCGGCAAGCAGGTGCAACCCAATACCAACGACTTTTTCGAGAAGCGCCTGCGCAACGTGGTCGAGGAGATGGCGATCGCTTCCGGCGTGCCTGTGCCGCCGGTCTATGTGATGGAGCGCGAAAAGGGCATCAATGCCTTTGCCGCCGGGTTCAGCCCTGCCGATTCCGTCGTGGCCGTCACCTACGGCACGATGACCGGCCTGACACGCGACGAACTGCAAGGCGTTGTGGCCCACGAGTTCAGCCATATCCTCAACAACGATATGCAGATCAACATCAACCTGATGGGCTTCCTGCATGGCTTGCTCATCATCGGCCTGACCGGCCGCGTTATCCTGGAGTTGGTCGGGCGCGGCTCCATGGGGCGGCGGCGCAGCAAGGACTCGGGGCAGATCACGCTGGTCATTCTGGCCGCTGGCCTGACCCTGATGGTGGTCGGATTTACCGGCTTCTTTTTCTGCAAGCTGATCAAGGCCTCCATCTCCCGCTCGCGCGAACGGCTGGCCGATGCCTCCGCCGTGCAGTTTACCCGCAACGCCACCGGACTGGCGGATGCCCTGAAGAAGATCGGCGGGCTATCCCACGGTTCGCGCATCGTTTCGCCGCAGGCGGAACAGGCCAGCCACATGTTTTTCGGCAAGGGGACAAAAGGGTCCATCTTCAGCACCCATCCGCCGCTGACCGCGCGCATCCAGTGGCTGGAACCCACCTTCAATGGCGACTTTCCAATGGTGACCGCCGAGGATATGCGCCAGCAGCTTGCAAAATTTGAAGGTGCCCCGCTGAAAGATGAAAAAGAAAAGACCGATTTCACCGACCTTTTCACCGATCCCGGCAAGGTGGCTGTCGCGGGTGCCATTCTTGATTCGGTCGCCACGCCGCAGACGCGCCCCAACAATCCCGAAGCCCTGATCGACTCCATCGGCGCGCCGATGCAACACCATGCCGAAGCCGCCAAGTGGCTGATGGCCTCCATTCCGGAAAAGGTTAAGGAACACGCGCGCGATCCCCATGGTGCCCGCATGCTGGTCTATTTCCTCCTGCTCGACACCGATGAAGAGATCCGTGCCAAGCAAATGGAGATCGTCAAGGAACAGGCCGAACCCGAAGTGTTCACGGCACTGGAGGCCGCATTGCCGGAAACCGGCGCGCTGACCCCCGAAATGCGCCTGCCGATCATCGATCTTTCCATTCCCTCCCTGCGCTTCCTCTCGAAGGATCAATACGCCGCCTTCCGCGCCATCGTGAAACAGCTGGTCGATGCGGACGAGCAGGTCGACATTTTTGAATACGCCCTCCAGCGCGTTCTCGTCCACCACCTCGATCCCCTCTTTGGCGACAAGGCCAAACCGAAGGCAGCCAACTATTATTCCATCAAAGGTCTCGTCAACGAAATCTCCGTCGTCCTCTCCATACTGGCGCGCAAGGGTCATGAATTCGGGTTCGAGGCTGCCGCCGCTTTCGAGGCCGCCGCCGAAAAGCTTGCCACCCAAAAGACCAATTTCCAGTTCTTGGAGCCGGAGCACTGCACGTGGGAAAACCTCGATGCCACGCTCGACAAGCTGAGCGAGGGCTCCTTCAAGGTGAAGAAATGGGTGCTCGG
>JBDLHZ010000191.1:0-5407 GCA_039715135.1 Verrucomicrobiota bacterium | reverse complement strand
TCGGCATCGATCCGATCCTTTGGTCTTCCGGTGGCCAGCTTGTTGGCGATTAGATCATCAATCGACAGCACTTTTAGATCAATTCCATCGACTTGCCGTGCTACTGCGTTTTTCGCGGCCGCCGGGAAGTCCAATCCAGTGGCTCCGGTTAGCAGGTCGATTCTTCGCGGTGCCACGCCAATCTGGAAAACGGTGTCGGCGTCCTGAAGATCTTCAATCTTCAAGCCATGGAGGGGGGAGCCAAATCGCTTTAGCGCACGAAGTACCGCATCCGCGTTTTCCGGGGAAGGCATCACCCAGATATCGATATCCATCGTGGCGCGGGGATATCCGTGGGCAGCGAGTGCATAGGCACCGATCAGGATAAAATCAACCTGCTCGGCGTTTAAGGCAAGTAATATGTCTCTGTAGTCTTCGTTCAGGATCATGGGAAGGACTCAGCGAAGCGACTTCGCGGGTTAATGGCCAGACTAGGCCAAGTCGTGATTCAATGGTTCCGGGCACAAAGTTATCGTCGTTATGATGGCTTAGGTTGCCCTTGAATATGTGCTGTCTATCCATATCGGAACGATGCCATTTCCTGTGCGGCATTGCAACCCAAAGGGGACGCAGAAGAAAAGAGCTCATATTAGATGACACCGAAGGCATGAAGGTGGCAAAACAATGCTAAATTGTTGGGCGTTAAATATCCATTGGCATAGCGGGTTGATTGGAGTAGCCTTCCCTTTTAGGGAAGGAGTACCGATCCATGTCTGAACGACTGCAGGCGCCGGGTGGCGGCGCGGGGGGCGGGCGGCGTATTGTTTCGCCGAGGCGCCTAGGGGTGTTGCTGTGTAGCTACGCATTGGTTGCGGCGATTCTTTACGGGATTTTGTGGACGGGGCGCAGGATATTGTTTCGCGAGGTGCAGGAGGAGGCCCGCAATCTGGCCGAGTTGGTGGCCCTCAACATCGATTCGGCCGACCTGCGCAGTGTCCATGCCGAGGACGATATGCAGAGCGTGGAGTACAAACGCGCCCTGGACTACCTGCAGTCGGTCAAACGGGTCTACGGCCACCTTGCATTTGTCTACACCCTGCGGTGCGATCCGGGAACACAGGCCTGGAGCTTCGTGGTCGATGCCGACCCGTATGATGAGGATGAAAACGGCGATGGCACGATTTCACCGAACGAGGAAGGCACGATCCCGGGCGATCCCTACAACGATCCGCCCGCTTCTCTCGCATCGGGTCGCGCATTGCATGGGCCGACGGCCGAGGATGCGTTCTACACGGATTACTGGGGCACATTCATGTCGGGCTTTGCCCCGATAGTTGATCAGGAAACGGGCGATGTGGTGGTGCTGGGCGTCGACATCACGCGGGCGACGTTCAAGCTCAAGTATCGCGCGCTTGTGGTTGTGGCGGGGCTCGCCTTTGTGCCGTTGTGCCTGCTGGTGAGCTGGGCGTTGTTTTCGCTCTACGGCAAAACCGAAGCGCTGGAAGTTGTGCAGGCGCTCGACCGGCGTATCCAGAAACAAAATGCGGAGCTGCGCGATACGGTAGGGCGGTTGCATGAACGCGAAGAGACGATGCGGCAGGATTTACTCTTGGCGCAGGAGGTTCAGTTGCATGTTCTGCCTCATGAGTTCCCGTTGAAGGATTGGCTGGGCTTCGCCGCAAGCTACCGCACTTGCGAACTTATCGGCGGCGATTTCTACGATGCGTTTGAACTGGGCGAACACTCGGCGGGATTCTTTATTGCCGATGTGTCGGGCCACGGTGTGTCGGCAGCACTGCTCACTACTGCGCTGAAGGCCAGTCTGGACCGGTGCCGGGGCATTGCGTTGGATGCCACCCGCACCAAGCCGGCATGTGCCGGGGAGGTCGACGCCTCTTGCGTCTGCTCCTGTCTGCGGGAGCTCAATCGCGTCATGTACGAGCTTCTTCCGGTGGATCGTTTTATAACGTTTGCCATTGCCGTGTTCGATCTGGAGAATCATCGGCTGTTGATCGGCAATGCCGGGCATCCTCCCCCCATTCGCTGCCGTACCGGCGAGGCCGAGGCATCCATGGTGCAGGTTCCCCCGAATGTGGCCATCGGCCTTTTGGATGATTTTGACTACCAGACCGCAGTATTCGATCTCCGCCAAGGAGATAAAATCGTGTTCTATACGGATGGACTGACGGAACGGCTGAACACCGTCTGCGAGGAGTACGGGGAAGAACGGTTGCAAACCGCGGTCGGGTGCGAGGCGGGTTTGACACCTGCGCAACTGATTGCCCGCATTGTCAAGGATGCCGAGCACTTTAGCGGAAACATTGCTCCCCATGACGACGAAGCCATTGTTGCAATCGAGGTTCTGGACGGATCCAACCCCGGCGTCGCCTGACTCTTTGTGCAAGTGCGGCCGTGCCGTTGGGCAAGCCTATTGGTGGTCGAGAGTGCGTATGTCCTCTTGCAGGAGCTCAAGGACGGACTTGAATTTGGCGAGGTTTTCGGGGTTGATTTCCACGAGGGCTTCGTGGGCTTCGAGGGTGGTCTTGGCGGCTTCGAGCGTGTTCGCAAAATCAGGTTCCAAGGCTTGGGCGCCATCGCTCTGGCCAGCCATCAGCTCCTTTTCCTCGCCGGTGGTGGAGAGGGAAAAGTCGACCACCTGATCGACGCCCAGGGTGGTGAGCAGTTTTTGGTTTTTCTCCGAAAGGTTGATGAGTTTAAGTGTGAATCCCGGCTTGTCCTTGACGTGGTAGGAAAGGCCTGCAAGCACCCCCATGAACGTGCTGTCCATGCCGCAGCACTCCGACATGTCGAGTAGAATGCGGTTGGCCGAATTGGTTGCAATCACCCGCTGGATAAACTGCTTCATAGGCGGGCTGATCTTGAACGAACCGCGCCCATTGACGCGGACAACAGCCGTCCGGCCGATATATGCCGCTGTCAGATTGTCCTGATTGTTGCCGGAACCCATAGTTTGCGAACCCTTTTCTCTTTCAACCTGCAAAGAATAGTAGCACTGGCGAATTTGAGTTCAACGTGAATAGTTCGGAAAAAATGCGAGGGGGTGTTTTCAAGGGTTGGGTTTTACAATCACTACGCACTCGCCCTTGACGTTGCGCCCTTCATATTGTGTGCGGATTTCTGCCGGGTTGCCGGTGGATAGCTCTTCGAACTTCTTCGTCAGTTCCCGTCCGACAAACACGGTGCGTTCAGCGCCGAGATGCTCCTCGATCTCATCGAGCAGCTTGATCAGCCTGTAGGGCGATTCGTAGAAGACCACCGGCAAATCGGCATCCGCCCATTTGAGCAGGTCGCGCTTCCGCCCGCCGCTCTTGTGCGGCAGGAAGCCGGCAAAGATAAAGCCCTTTTCGCCCAAGCCGCTCAGCGCGACGGCGGTGGTGACAGCGGCGGGACCAGGGATGGATGTAACCATTGCACCCGCCTCGCGGCAGAGTGACACCACGCGCGCGCCGGGGTCGGAAATGCCCGGCATGCCCGAATCCGTCACCATCGCAACGGCTTCTCCGTTTTGGATCCGTTCAACGATCTGTTCCGCCCGCTGCACCTCGTTGAATTTATGGCAGCTCATTAAATGCGTGGTGATTTCATACCGGTTCGTCAGCCGCCGCGTGTGGCGGGTATCCTCCGCCATGATCAGATCGGCTTCCTTCAGGGTTTCCAGCGCACGGAAGGATAGATCGCCCAGATTCCCGATCGGCGTGCCCACAATGTAGAGTCCTGCATCCATGGCGGGAACAGTACGCAAAACCTGTCTGCGCTACAACTCGATGCCGAAATATTCGACGGCGTTGTTGTAGCAAATGTTTTCGACCATCTGGCCGAGCAGTTCCATGTCAGCGGGGATTTCGCCGTTTTCGACATCGTTACCGATCAGGTTGCAGAGAATGCGGCGGAAATACTCGTGGCGCGGGTAGGAGAGGAAGCTGCGCGAATCGGTGAGCATGCCGATGAAGCGGCTGAGCAGTCCGAGGTTTGAGAGCGCGTTCATCTGCTTTTCCATGCCGTCCTTCTGGTCGAGGAACCACCAGCCGGAACCAAACTGCATTTTGCCGGGGGCGGAGCCGTCCTGATAGTTGCCGATCATCGTGGCCATCAGCTCGTTATCTGCCGGATTGATGTTGTAGAGAATCGTCTTTGCCAGTTGGTTCGAGGAATCCAGCCGATCGAGCAGGCGAATGAGGCCCGGCCCCTGGCGATGGTCGGCAATCGAGTCGAAGCCCGTGTCCGGCCCAAGGGATTTGAACAACCGAGAGTTGTTGTTGCGAAACACGCCGACATGGAACTGTTGCACCCAGCCGCGCGCATGGTTCATCTTACCGACCTCGTAGAGGAACCACGCCTCGAACTTTTCGCGCTCTTCCAAGCCGACTGGCTTCCCGTCCATCGCCTTCTGGAAAATGGATTCCAGTTCGGAATCATTCGCCTGCGCATCAGGCACATACGCCACGCCGTGGTCGGAGAGGCGGCAACCAACGGAGTGGAAATATTCGTGGCGTCGGTCGATTGCCTCCAATAGAGAATCCAAAGTGACGATCGTCACTTTGGATTCTACATCCAGCTTCTGGAGATATGTTTTCCATGCCTTGGAATCCGACAGGTTCATGGCTTTGTCGGGGCGGAAGGTGGGGAGCACCTTGATCTCGAATCCGTCGGCGGCGATCTGCTTGTGCCACTTGAGATCATCCACGGGATCGTCGGTGGTGCAGACGAGCTTGACGTTCATCCGGCGCATCAGATTGCGTGCTGAATATTCCGGGGTGCGCAGCTTGGCGGTGCATTCGTCGTAGATCGCGTCGGCGGTGGAGGGGCTTAGCAGGGTATCGATCCCGAAATAGCGCTGTAGCTCCAGATGCGTCCAGTGGTAGAGCGGGTTGCGCAGGGTTTGCGGGATGGTCTCGGCCCACTTCTGGAACTTGTCGCGCCACGAAGCGCCCCCTGTGCAAAACCCTTCATCCACGCCGTTGGTGCGCATGGCGCGCCATTTGTAGTGATCGCCGCCAAGCCAGATTTCGCCGAGGTTGTCGTATTGCCGATCCTCCGCGATCTCCTGCGGCGACAGGTGGCAGTGGTAGTCATGGATCGGCATCTCCGCCGCGTGGTCGTGGTAGAGCCGTTGCGCAGTTTCCGTCTGGAGAATAAAGTTTTCATTCATGAATTTTTTCATCGATTACACTCCATACTCGAATTTGAACAGAAGAACGCAAAGAACGCAAAGGTTGCGGTTGGTGAATTATGGGATTACTTGACGGCCTTTGCGTCCTTCTGTTGGTGTTCTGTTTCCTGCGTCTTCATGAAATGCGCCTTCTCAACCTCTGTCTTTTTCAGCTGTTTGGTCTGTACCGGCAGCCAGAGGGAGGTGAAGGGCACATAGGTGATGACCATCAGCGCCGCAACCATGGCACCAAAGAAG
>JBDLHZ010000190.1:0-5410 GCA_039715135.1 Verrucomicrobiota bacterium | reverse complement strand
CAATTATTTTGTAAAAACTGCCCCCGTTAAGTTGTTGGTCTAAAATGAGATGTGTTTTTCCAGTCCTTTGCTGGATTCAAATTTAAGTTCTTTTCCGTCGAGCTTGAGAGTCACCGTACTGCCGCTGGCGGAAAGTTCAATGCCCGCTTCGGGATGGCGGGCAAGCCAGACGTTGGTCAGGGCGATGGCGCGTTCGAGGCCGTCGCCGCGCTGGAAGTTCCAGACTTCGTCGGGCTGGGCGATGCGGGTATCGTCGTAGATCGATTCGTTGGGCAGGTTTTCAAGCACTTGGAAAAGCTCGTCGTCGGATAGCTTCCTCGTTTCCTCGATGATGACAGGGTTGCGTTCGAGTCCGGCCTTGAGGAAAGGCTGCCAGTCGGTGGCGGCAAGATCGCGGCTGGCGTAGAAGGCGAGGTCGGCAATGCGGTGGGTGGCGCGGATCGATTCCAGATATGGGATAATCTCTTCGCGCGGCATGCCGGGCTTGAGCTCGATGGGGCCGGGGCCGTTGAACTGCTTGTTTTCCGTATCCGGAAGCTCGGGGTCGAGGTGGATGAAATCTACGAGGCCTTCGATGACGGACATCTTGCGGTCCATGTCGCCGGTGCAGTCGATCTTCTCGGCAAGGTCTTTCATGCTGGCATCGTCGAAGTGGGAGATGGGATTGTTCTTGAGGTAGTCGCTGAGCTTGTTGAGCTGGATGCGGTCGGGAATGGGGTCGGCGTAGAAGTCGTATTCGTCGATCTGGTCGAGCAGCTTGTCGCAGGTGGCCTTGTCGGAAACCTTGTAGGGGCTGCCGTGCTCGTAGGCGAAGGCGCGCTCGACGGGCAGGTATTGCTCCCGGCCATGCCGCATGTATTGGATCTGGAAGCATTTTTGATGCTCGGAGCGGTCGCGCAGGAAGTTGGCGAGCATTTCGTAGGTGATGTTGGTGGTGGTGAAGGCGTCGAGTTTTTCGCGGAACAGCTCGAAGCTCTCAGGCGCAATGGTGGCTTCGGGATAGACGGTGTGGATGAAGCCGGTGTTGTTGGCGACGATGGTGACCTGTTCGTGGCGCAGGGCGCGCTGCGCCCGGGCGGTGAGGTCGGTGCCATTGAACCACATGTTCTTGGTGACGAGCCGCCGGTTGTTGGTGAGGATGCCATCGTTCACGTTGACGAAGTTTTGCGAGTGCAAAGGGGTGGCGAGCAGGAAGATATCTTCGAGCGGAATGTCGCAAACAATAAAGAGTGCGGCGGCGTAGAGCGTGGAGAGCGAGACACATTCGCCGGCACCGGCGCGATAGTTTTCCTTATGCTTGAAGGCGTCCATGGCTTCGAGCGTTTCGGTTTTCCAGTAGGGGATGGCGTTGGTGTTGTATTTGTCCAACCCGAAGTGCTTGCGGATATCGAGCGAGAAATAGTGCTTGTCGCCCTCGTAGCCAAACAAGGCATTGCTTTTGCTGATGGATTTTTCGTCCATGAAGGGTGCGAAGCGTGCCATTTCGGCTTCCTTGGTGGTCAGCCCCCAGGTGTCGAGGTCGAGGTTGAATTCATAGTGGTCGATAATGAATTGCTTGAGCCGCTGGATCTTCTTGTAGGGCTTCATCGTATCGAGCTTGCGAAACCAGTCGTGGTTCCTCCACTCCCAAATGCGCGGCGACATGATATTGGCCAGCACCAGGCTGTAGAGTAGCTCGGGGAACACGAAAATCTCCATGTCCGAGAGGGAGATGGCCGAGGAATATTTCTCAAGCTGGTCGCTAGGAATGTCGGGGATTTTGTTCATGGGTTGCATTGTAGAGTTCCAATTCGCATTTAAAAGAAAACATTACAAGGTATGTCGTCCCGCAATGAGGAGGCGTGGCACGGGTATCCTGCCCGTGGATATGGGCTGGAAGCCCATACTACATTTCGGAGCGCAACCGCTGCTCCATCCGGGCGGCATGGCGCTTGGCATCCATCGGCAGATGTCTGGCGAGCTTGGCCTTCTTGTAGATTTCGATGGCCTCGTCCATGCGGCCTTCGCGCTGGTAGTTGCCGGCCAGGGTGAAGTAGGCCTCGGCGGAAGCCCGCCCGGAGGCAACGACCTCCCGAAGGATCGACTCGGATTCGGCAGTGCGGCCAGCCTGGCCTATGAAGTAGAGGTAGGAGGAGGTGTAGTCCCAGTTTTCGGGAATGAGCCTTGCCGCGGATTCCAGCCATTGGAAGCCCTCTTCGTTCCCTTTCTGACAGAGCAGCACGCCGAGGTTGTAGGCCGCCTGCGCCATTTGCGGGTCGGCCTTAAGCGCGGTGCGCAGGTGCTTCTCGCACGCCTCTCCATCGCCAAACTCGGCTTCGAGCAGGGCGAGGTTGAAGTTGACGATCGGGCTTTCGGGTTCGACCTTTAGCGCCTTTCCCAGGAGTTCGTAGGCGTTGGTGCTGTTGCCGGAGCGGGCGTGCACCATCGAGGCATTGATCATCGGTTGGATCAGGTCGTCGCGCAGCGCCATCGATTTGTTGTAGGCCGCCAGCGATTTTTCCGCCTCGCCCAGGCGATCGAAGTAGATGCCTTGGTTGTAGTGGGTCGACCAGCGGTCCGGCCAGATGGCCAGCGAGTTCCAGTATTCGGCATGGGCCGCATCGTAGGCCTTGCGTTCCTCGTCGGAACAGCCGGCAAGGTTGCGGTCGATCAGGGACGCTGCGGCACGGATGCGAACCGTGCGGAACCCGTCTGTGCAGGTTTTCAGCAACAGCTTTGTTGTTTCGGGCGCTGGATCGTGCCGCAATGCATCGGCGGCGGCGGAACGGATCCATTCCGATCCGGAGCCGAGTTGCTTGCGGATGGCAGGCCATTTTTCGGGGTAGGGGCAGTTGGCGAGCAGGCGCAGGATGCCGACTTTGGCGGCGGGGTCGCAGGCCGGGCTATCGAGGTAGGCAAGGATTTCGGGTAGCTTGTCCCATTCGCCATTGCGGCAGGCCAGTACGATGCGCCCAAGCGCAAGGATTTCGGCACCTGAATCCTTTCCGTACCATTCCTTCACGTGCTTGTCCGCCCATTCCATATCCTCTTTCTTGTGGCCGAAAAAATCGCCGGTGATGGCTTCCGGGTTGTGGTGGCAGAGGTTGCAGGCGTTGGGCGATCCAAACTCCTGCGAGGCCGCCGGGGAGGGGGGGCGGAAGGTGTGGTCGGAGCGGTGCATGTGTGCCTGCGCGGTCTTGGGCATGTGGCAGTCGACGCAGGTGACGTTGTTGCTCGCGGCGTGGTGCGAGTGGGCAAGGATGTTGTCCACGCGCTTTTCGTGGCAGGGCAGGCAGGCCCTGTCGGGCTCGTCCGCAAAACGGAAACGTCCGCTCGACGTATGGCAATGGATGCACTCGAGCTGGCCGGAGTTGGCGCAGGGGTTGGCCAGCCACCCGGTCTGCGTATAGTTTTCGCCAAGGTCGCGCCCGTCGGGATGGAAGTCGGGGTCTTCGTAGGAAGTCAGGTCGTAGTGGTTGAAAAAGAGTTCGCCGGGGGTGAAGTCGCGCGTAAGCGGAGTCATTTTGGCGTGGCAGGGGGCGCAGGTGGCATCGCGCTGCGTGGCATCGAGGTCGCCGTGGAAAGTGAGCAGTTTGAGGTCGGTTAGCTCCTCACCCTTGGCTTCGGCTTCCTCGGCGGCCTTGATATGCGCCTCGGCAGGGCCATGGCAGACCTCGCAGTTGATGCCGGGTTCGGTCCATGTGGTGGAGTAGCTGTCGGTTTCGGGGTCGTAGTTCTTGCGCAGCTGGCTGATGTGGCAGTCGTGGCAACCGGTATTGAAGGTGAGCTGCCGGTCGGTCCAGTCGAGCGCTTCGTCGACAAGGCCGTTGTTGAAGTGGCGAATCATGCTGCCGGTGGAGTTGTACCAAGCCTTCGTGTGTACATTGTAGGCGAGCGGTGCGGTTTGGAGCTTTCCCTTTTCCAGCGGAACCAGGAAAAAGTAGACATTCTTGCCGCCGAGTGCGTGAAGCACCGGATAGGTTGTTCTTGTGCCGTCGGCGCCGGTTTCGTGCAGCATGCCGCCGCTGGCGTTGAGTTCGACGATGAACTTGACGCCGCCGATCTCCAGCTCCTCCTCCATCGGGACGAGCGTGCGGGCAAACGCGCCACTGAATGCCTGCATCGCCTTGCCGTGGTGCGAGGTGCTCCACAGCTTGTAGAAGCGCTCGTGGCAGGCAAGGCAGCTGGGCGAACCCATGTATTCGCCCTGATCGGTAAAGTCGAGGGCGTAGCCGGAGAGGATTCCCAGAAGGAGCGAGGATAGAGTGGCAATGAATATACAGGTTTTCATGGCCACGTATTAAACAGGACTTCCGCCTTGAAGAGGAAGAAAATCCGACCTGTTTCTGCTGGTTTGCCCATCCTCCAAGCCGTACAGTCGCCCGTCCTATGAGTGGAAAAACAACCACCATCCTATTTGATTTTGACGGCACGCTGGCCGAAACCATGATGTTGATCCACAACGTCTTCAACCGGCTTTCAGGCACCTATGGCTATCGCCACCTGCCGGAGGAGGAGATCGAGGCGGTTCGGCACCTGACCATACACGAATTCATCGAATACGTTGGCATCTCCCTCTGGAAGGTGCCGATTGCCGCCATCCATGCGCGGCGCCTCATGCACCAGGACATCCATGAAATCCATCCGCCCGCAGGCTTGGCGGACGTACTGACCCGGATCCATGAAAGCGGCCGCTACCACATGGATATCCTTACGTCCAACCGCCCCAAGAATGTCCACGCATTCCTTGGGCAGCACAACATCGATTGGTTCGACGAAGTGCATTCCACCCGTAGCATCCTCAGCAAAAAACGCCGGGTAAAAAAATATATCCGCGAGAAGGGGATCGATCCGCAAACCCTCTACTATGTCGGCGACACCTCTGTCGATGTCGAAAGCGCCCGCCTCGCCGGCACCAAGGCCGTGGCCGTCACCTGGGGGCTCAATACACCGGAGGCGCTCGCCCGCACCAACCCCGACCACCTCGTCGACCACCCCGGCCAACTACTCGACATCTTTCCTGTCGCTGGATGATCGAACCATTGGTGGTTGATAGAACGGTTTACAGTCACGGCTTTAGCACCCCCTCCGGGCAACGCCGGATTTTTCGGAAATGGTACTGGAGGGCGACGCTCCGTCGGAGCCAAGTCCTGCTTCGAGGCTCCGACGGAGCGTCGCCCTCCACTTGAAACCAGCGAAGTCCCAAACAAGTCGGAAGAAGTCCTGCCGCCTTCCTCCTTCGCCGCAGGCTATGGCGGGACAAGAAAGGCGGAACTACGAACTCTCGTTTGAAATGCAGTTGCCAAACCATGGACGTTTGGTATCTTCCCCCCTCTTTCACACCCCGCGCCGGAGTGGCGAAATTGGTAGACGCACGGGATTCAAAATCCCGCGGTAGCAATACTGTGTGGGTTCGAGTCCCACCTCCGGC
>JBDLHZ010000189.1:0-5424 GCA_039715135.1 Verrucomicrobiota bacterium | reverse complement strand
AATTCGTAGGGGTAGGTTTTCTGAAACAGATTTTCCTGGCTGAGCACGATCGTGAAGGTGCCCAGCGCAATCAACACCACGAACATGAAAATCCCGACCATGATTTCGATGGTGACTTCGCGCCTGTATTTATTCATGACCCGCTCCGGTTTCCCATTTTCCCTTTTTCGTAATGTATTGCGACTCCAGAAAAGCCTGCACCGTCTCGTCTTTCGAGTGGATGAATTCCTCCGGCGTCGCGTTCTCCACGATCTGTCCCTGGTGCAGCATCATGATGCGCGAACCGATCGCCAGCGCGCTGTGCAAATCGTGGGTCACCACAACGCTCGTTATACCGAGTTCCTTGCGCATATCCATGATTAAATCATCAATGCGCCGCGAAGTGACGGGATCAAGTCCGGACGTTGGCTCGTCGTACAGCACAATCTTCGGGTTCATGATAATGGCACGTGCCAGTCCGACACGCTTCTGCATGCCCCCGGAGAGATCCGCCGGAAACTTATCGCCTGCATCGGAAAGGTTCAATAGGCGCAGCTTTTCAGCAACGAGCTGTTCGATCTCGCCCTCGCCCATTTTCGTGTGCTCGCGCAGCGGCAAGGCAACGTTGTCCTTGACCGACATCCACTGCAGCAGGGCCGCGCTTTGGAAGAGCACGCCGAATTTGGTGCGAACCGCTTGCAGCGCGGTGCGTCCAAGATCGTCGATGGCCTCGCCGTCGATCAGCACGCTGCCGGAATCCGGCTGCATGAGGCGGATCATGTGCTTGAGCGTCACGCTCTTGCCCGCGCCGGAAAGGCCGACGACAACAAACGTTTCGCCCGCACCAACCTCGAAACTGACGTTGTCGAGCACGGTTTTTCCGCCCAGCACCTTGGTAATGTTTTCGAAGCGGATCATATATAGAAGAGTCTCGTTATCATGTAGCCCAGCACCAGAATAACCAGGAAGGAGATGATGACCGAGCGGCGGGTCGCCTTGCCAACACCCACCGCGCCCTCGCGCGTCATGAAACCCTGATGGCACGAAACCGTTGTGATGACGACTCCAAATACCGCCGCCTTGAACAATCCAACGTAAAGATCCTTGTTGGTGGCGAACTGCGTGGCGTTGTCCAGATAGGCCTGCACGGAAACACCGAGCTGGGTAGCACCCACCACCGCGCCGCCGAGGATGCCAAGGATGTTGGTGTAGACCGTCAGGATCGGCATCATGACAACGAGCGCCACCAGGCGCGGCATGACGAGGAAGCGGTTGGGGTTGATGCTCATCACCTCCAGCGCGGCAATCTCCTCCGAAACGACCATGGTGCCGATCTGCGCGGCGATAGCGGAACCGACGCTGGCGGCAATGATTAGCCCGGTCATGAACGGTCCCATTTCACGGATCATCGAAACGGCGACGGCGGACCCGATATAGACCTCCTGCCCGTAGCGGCGCAGCTCAAGCCCGGTCTGCAGCGCGAGGATCATTCCAGTAAAAAGCGCGACCACCGTGATGACAGCCAGACTCTTGATGCCGGTGGTGAACATTTGCGTGGCGGTTTCGTGCCGGCTGCGTTTCGTGAAGACATAGCGAACGAAGCCAGTCGCCTCCAGCAACATAAACATCGCATGGCCGGTATCGTGCAACAGCTGCAGCACCTGGCTTCCAAAACGCCGCGCCGAATGGGCGGGGTAGCGCATGTAGTCTATGATAAAGCTGGCTATGGTTGCTCCTCCTCGCCAAACCATATGAACAGAAAGCGGTAGCGGCGATTGTTTTGCGTCTTTTTATAACCAGCAAACCCCTTGAGCAAGCTCCATTCAAATCGTTCCGGACTTTTCGTCTGGCGATATAGCCCCCACAAAACGTGGTGGCCGACCTCGCCGTCGGTGTTCATGCGACGGTAGAGCGTCCACCAAGGCGCCCAGTTGCGCTCGACACCCGGCGTGTTTCGCAGGGGCCAAAGCTCCAAAGTGCGAAAACGTGTATTGCCGTGCTTGCGCTCCCAGCTCATCAACGGCCATATCTTCCAGTAGCGGGAGGAGACATCACCGACCACATATTTTTCGGTTTCCTTGGTAACAACATCCGATTGGTAGGCGAAGAACGGGAGGGCGTAGCGCCGGTGCTGGATGTGGCGGGCGTACTCGGTCTGGTTGTTCCAAATGAACGGCCAAAGGAAATACTGCCGCGTCAACGTGCCCAAGTGCTTCTTACCGTAGAGCGGCCAAACAATGCGCTTGTACATTTTACCGTTGGCCATCTGGATGAACGGCCACGGCGCATGGACGATCCACTGCTCCTCGCTGGTCATGTAGCGGAAGAGCGGCGCCACGAACCAAAAATTGTCGGCCTTTTCCGTTTTGATCCGCCCGTAGATTGGAACCAGAATGAAGCCACCGCCGGGATTGCGCTCGTTGGTGTATTTGACGGAGGTATAGATTGGCCACAGAACAAACTTTTTCCGGTATTCGCCGAAAAGATCCGTTTGGCCGTAAAGCGGCCAGACCCGGAAACGATCCACCTTTTCACCCTGCGAGCGTGAATAGATCGGCCACAGCACCGAGGTCGTGTGCACATCGTTGATTTGCGATTTCCCGTAGATTGGAAACAGCACGAACATGATTTCGTCGCGCCCGGCAAATTCGTGAATGGTTCCGCCGAAGGGAAAGAGAGCAAAGTAGCCCTCGTCGTTGGCATCCACCCCTTGGTAGTAGAACGGGAACACCCATGTGCGGTGGCGGTCGGTATCCGTCGCGAAATCGGTCGAGTAGCCGAAGAAAAGAAAGCGGCCATAGGTCTCGTCCTTGAATCCTTTGCGGGTGTAGAGCGGCCAGAGATAATCCTTCCGCCACCGCTCGCTGGCCGGATCCTTGACGTGCGAGTAGAACGGCCGCACCGCCATGAACTCCATGCCGTTTGTCGCCGACACGCTTTCATAGAGTGGATCCCAGTCGAACTCCGCCCGCGCCGATGCAGCGATAAGGAGAAGAACCACAGATAGACACAGATGGACACGGATGCGCTTCATGGCTCAACCCCCAAGAAACTTTTCTGGAGAAACCGCAATGTCCGGGAATTGCCTCAGCACTTTCTTGTCGAGGGTGACGAGCCGAAGATTCAAATCCTTTGCCAAGGAGACAAATTCGCAGTCATACGAAGTGCAGCCGCTCGTTTTCGCCAGATCAAGAACGCGCTCCGCCATTGACCAGTATTCCCGTTTGTGCATTCTGGTTTCGGCATGATGGGCAACCCGTTTCGCATCTTCGAGTTCCATCAATTCCTTCCGGAGATAAAGGGAAAGAACATTGCGAAACTCCAGACGCCAAAGGTAGGGTGCAACCCAATGCCCATCCTTGGCCATGGTGGATTCAATCGATTCCGAATGCTGTCCCGGAAGATAAAGCCCGGCAATCACGTTGGTGTCCACCACAATCAAGGGCGCCCCTCCCGTTTGGCACGATCCAGCTCTTCATCGCTAATTACATAATCCGTGACGGACTCCCTTATTTGGCGCGCCTCTTTTATCCACTGTTCGGCAGAGGGCAAAGGATAATGCAAAAGACTGCGTTCAATGCAGACGATCGCCTCGTTGTTAATGCTGCGACGGTGCTCGGCGGCTTGCTGTTTAAGCCGCTCGTAGAGTTCAGGATCGACGTTTTTAATTGTAATGCTGGCCATGGCTGCCTCCATTTCGCAACCATAATGGTTGCAACATGGTTGTTTGTCAATTTCAAAGGCTATTCGTAACGCAACGCATCGACCGGCTCCATCTTGGCGGCGCGGATGGCGGGGAGGACACCGGCGAGGGTACTGAACACCATCACGATCAGGCAGACCGCCAGCACGTCGCCCAACGTGGTTCGCGAGGGCATTTCGGTAAATTGGTAGAATTGCGCCGACATCAGCCCTGGGTTGAACTTGCGCAGGAAGTTGAGCACGACATCAATGTTGCCAGAAACCCATATCCCCATCGCCACGCCGAAAATACAGCCGAAAAGCCCCTGGATCGAACCCAGCAGGAAAAAGATACCCACCACCTTGCCGGAGGAAAAGCCGAGCGCCTTGAGCAATCCAATCTCATGGGTCTTTTGAACACAGAGGGTGATCAGTGTGTTGGTTACGCTCATCGTGGCCACCAAAGAAATACCGCACAGCAGAATGAACATCATGTCCTTTTCTACCTTCAACGTGCTGAGCAGGTTCTGGTGGATCTCCATCCAGGTCCGGGTGTAGAGGTGCCTTAGCCAGCCCAAGCCACCCTGCCCTTTTGCCGCATCGGCAAGCCCCGCCCGGATCTTCCCGCTGGTGGCCTCCGCTTGATAGGGATCGTCCGTGATGATCCGCAGGGTCTGGATCCCCGCCTCCATATTGAACACATCGCGTGCCGTCGGAAGCGAACTAATCATGAACTGCGAATCGATGTCGTACATACCAACTGAGAAAATGCCGGACACCGTTAGTTCGGCGGGCAGGCGCAACTCGTCTTCGCCCACAAAACACTGCGGTGAATAGACCGTCAGCCGATCCCCCGTCCAAGCGCCCAGATTCATCGCCAGCCGTTCGCCCACCACCACGGTCTCGTCATCGGTCGGCAAAGTGCCGTCCACCAAGAACGACTCCACATCCGAAATCCCCTTTTCGAGTTCTGGATCGATTCCGCGCAACACCGCCGTGACTGCTTGGTCGTAGCGGGTCATCATCACAAAGCCTTCCACCGCCGGGGCGGCGGCCTGCACCTCGGGAATCTCGTCCAGCAATTTCAGCACGGGTTCCGAGGCAAAGGAGGATTGCCCGCGCGCGACGATCTGGATATGCGAATCGAGCTTGATCATGTGCTCCTTGTGCACATCGTCGAACCCGGTCATCACCGAAAGCACCACAATCAGCACCGCAACACCGAGCATGATGCCCATCATCGTCAGCACCGTGATGATCGAAACCATCGAGCGCTTCGGCTTCAGGTACTTGAACGCCAGAAAAAGAGAGAACGGAATTTTCATCAACAACCCTTCGATCTACAGGGTGATCTTCTCAAACCCGGACGAGAAAGCAACTTTTTCCATTCGCCTACGCCATATAAGCTTTGGCATTGTGCCGGGCCAGTCGGCTGTCAGGATCAAGGGTGGAGCCAATATAGTAATGTCCGTTGGCTTCGGACTGGAGGATGTGGAAATACCCCGGCATGGAAAGCTCCAAAAAAATGGAGCCAGCGGTCAGAGTCGAACTGACGACCAACGGATTACAAATCCGTTGCTCTGCCACTGAGCTACGCTGGCTGAAAGGAACGGCGAATTATGCGAATATTGGTTGCAGAGTCAATACTCCGAACCGAGTATTTTGCGTGGCAAAGCCGTCCCGTGACCACGTTGGCAAGCAAGTTAGAACCACAGATCAACGCCGATGGACACGGATTTCTTGCAACGAATGAATGTAAAGCAA
>JBDLHZ010000188.1:0-5457 GCA_039715135.1 Verrucomicrobiota bacterium | reverse complement strand
CGGCGTAAACATCCGGATGGTCCAGGAATTGATGGGGCATCTGCCTTCGTCTGACTACGGCGTGACAAGCAAGGATCTCGATGCGGTGAAGAGCCCGCTGGATCTGCTGTGAAGGTACATGATACGGGATACATGATGCGCGATACGTGGTGTGAGGTTGTTGGATGCGGGATGGCCAGCACCCAGTGCCTTTTGATTATGTATTGCCTGCATTGGCCGACATCGGCATATTCGGCGCTGTTTTTGGTTTATGGCCCATTTTCGGGGATAGAGTTTCGTATAGCCGCTTTCCACCTGTCGGCGGTGAAGCGGCCTCTACAGCAGATTGGTTGAAATGTGGCGAACACCTACACCGAGCTTTGCGGGGGGAAGCATTTCCCGGAACCCGGGCCTGAACCTGATTTGATGTGGCCAACTTAGGAGAGACAGAAAATGGAACAACTAGAGAAGAATGAAGCTTTTGGCGGGCCGGAGGGGCCGGTGGTGCTGGTGGTGATGGATGGTGTGGGGATCGGCAAGAATCCGGAGAGCGACTATGTGAAGATTGCGAATACCCCGAATCTGGACTGGCTGCGCGAAAACGCGGTCTATACCGAAGTCAAGGCACATGGCACGGCGGTGGGACTGCCGGACGATGGCGACATGGGCAACTCGGAGGTGGGCCATAACGCGATCGGTTGCGGGCGCGTATTCGCCCAGGGCGCGGCGCTGGTCAACGATGCCATCGCTTCCGGCTCCATGTTCGAGGACAAGGTTTGGCGGGAACTGGTCGCAAACGTGAACGAGAAGGGTTCCGCGCTGCATTTTATCGGCCTGTTTTCGGACGGCAACGTCCACTCCAACATCAATCACCTCGAGGCGATGCTCAACCGCGCGAAGGCGGAGGGCGTCAAGCAGGCGCGCATCCATCCGCTGATCGATGGTCGCGACGTGCCGCCGACCTCGGTGCTGGAATATGTGGAGCGCTTCGATAGGTTTCTTTCCGAAATCAATGCCGACGGTTCGGTCGACTATTGCGTTGCCTCCGGTGGCGGGCGCATGAACATTACGATGGATCGCTACAATGCCGACTGGAGCATGGTGGAGCGCGGCTGGAACGCGCATGTGAAGGCCGAAGGCCGCATGTTCGCCACGATGCACGAAGCGGTTGAAGCCTTCCGCTCCGAGAAGGCCGGCATTCTCGACCAGGATCTTCCGGCATTCGTGATCGAGCGCGACGGCGCACCCGTCGGCCCGATTGTTGATGGCGACAGCGTGATATTCTTCAACTTCCGCGGCGACCGCTCGCTGGAGATCACCAAGGCGTTCGAGGCCGATGAGCTGGACGAGTTCGATCGTGGATCGAAGCCGGATGTGCTCTATGCGGGCATGATGCAGTATGACGGCGACCTCGGTGTTCCGGAGAGGTATCTCGTTACCCCGCCGGCCATCGACCGCACGATGAGCGAATATCTCTCCAATGCGGGCGTGAAGCAGTTTGCCATTTCCGAAACGCAGAAGTTTGGCCATGTGACCTATTTCTTCAACGGCAACAATTCCGGCAAGTTCGCGACGGAAACGTGGCAGGAAATCCCGTCGGATATTTGCCCGTTCGAAAACGCACCGCGCATGAAGGCCGTTGAAATTACCGACGTGGTCGTCAAGGCCATCGAAGGCGGCGACTACAAATTCATCCGCCTCAACTACCCAAATGGCGACATGGTTGGCCACACCGGCGTCTGTTCGGCCGTGAAGACGGCGGTCGAGGCGGTGGACGAGGGCGTGGGCCGCATCATTGAGGCATTGAAGAAAACCGGTGGCATCATGGTTTGTTCGGCGGACCACGGCAACTCGGACGACATGTGCGAATTGGACAAGAAGACCGGCGGGCTGAAGCTCGACGACGCAGGCAAGTGCAAGCCGAAGACGGCGCACTCGCTCAACCCGGTTCCGGCGATCGTCTACGATCCGTCCGGCGTGTCCAACGCCCGCAAGGCCGATGTGCCCGACGCTGGAATTGCGAATCTGGCGGCAACGTGCATTACGCTGCTGGGCTACGACCCGCCGCCGGACTACACCCCGAGCCTCGTCGAAGTGGGCTAGGGGAAGGGTAAACCACTAATTTTCACTAATTGGCACTAATTTCCTTAACAGAAGATCGCAAAGACCGCGAAGATGTAGGGCTGGATTACTTTGCGCCCTTGGCGGCCTTCTGTTTAAATAATCCCGATGAATCGTGTTTTTAATCATTTATTGGCTCTGTTGCTTGTTTGCTGCGTTGCCGTTGCACAGGATTTCGGGGTCGGAATGGAAATCTCCGGGTTCCGTGTTCCCGACTATGACGAGCAAGGGCAGCTTCGCGCCCAGCTATATGGCGGGTATGCCAAGATACTTGAGGGCGGCGAGGTGGAGATCACCAACCTTAAGATCGAAATGTACAGGGATGGCGAGGTGGCGATGACCGTCTTTTCGCCGCACTGCTTCTTTAATAGGGATACGCGGCAAGTCCGTTCGGAGGGCCGCGTTTTGATCGAGTCCGGATTGATGACGATCGTCGGGCGTGGCTTTACGTGGTCGGCGGAGGCGGGGCGTTTCGAGATCCTGCACGATTCGAAGGTGCTCGTGAAGCAGGCGGCCAAGGCCGGTCTCAAGGCGGTCAAGCCGTAACCAACGCGGCTTGCCGCCTTGGAATATCGAATATTGAACATGGAATATCGAATGATGAAGTTTTGGCGGTTAAACGATGCGTGCTCCAGTGGAATGGAAGCACGCGCTACACCGTTGCGGGCCTGGTCGGAGGTTTTGCAAAAGGTTCTACTGCTTGTTGTATTTGGCGGCCTTTTGTTGATTGTTTCCTGCTCCAAGCGCGAGCTGTCGGAGGTGGACGAGGCCGAATGGGCGGACATCCAACCGTTGACGAATGCCGTCGTGAGTGCTGCCGGGGTGGCCACGAACCAGCCCCGGCGCGTGGTCCAGTCGGAGGGGGAGGACTATTCCTCGCTTGTCCGGCGGCTGGAGGAGATGGAATCGGTCTTACGCGCCACGGGCGAAACCATGATTACGGGCGAGAGCCTGGTGCTCGACTATGAACGGCGCTTCGTGCGCATGGATCAGAATGTCAAGGTGGTGGATGATCGCGGCGAGCTGGCGGCGGAGACGTTGACGGGGCGTTTTTCCGAGGATAACGAGGTGGAGATGATCGAGGCGCGCAAGGGGGTCCGGATTGCCAGCGAAGGGCGCACGGCGACGGCGGACGGCGCGGTCTACGGCTTCCGGAGCGGTGCGATCCAGCTTGACGGGAATGCGCAGCTTTCCGAGGGCGGAAACCGGTTGTCCGGTGGGCAAATCAAGTTTTGGATCAAGGGTAGCCGTAGGATGGTTTGCGAGCCGAATGCGCTGCTGGAGATCACCAGTACGTCGGAGTTGAAGGCGGGCGGGCTTGCACAAGGCGGAGGGGATACGACAGTCCGTTCCGACCGTTTGGTTTACGACGAGGATCGGATGCTGGCGGAGTTTGATGGAAACGTGCGCATGCGCGACTCCCGGGCCGCATTGAACTGCGAAAGGGTTATGCTTCATCTGAAAGATGGCACAGAAATTGATTGGATTGAGGCGCTGTCCGAGGTAATAATCCAATCAGACGACAGGAAGGCGCTGGCCGACCGTGCAAGCTACTATGCGAATGAGGGCAGATTCGTGCTTGAAGGCGACCCGAAGGTCAAGGATGGGCAGCATGTCATGACTGGAGACCGGATCACGTTTTGGTGGGAAACGCGGCGGATGGTTTGCGAACCCAACGCCCGCGTGTTGCTCTATCCGGACGAGGAGATGAAGGCGAAATTCCTGAAGGATTTGAACGACTGACGCAGCTGAAGCAGCAGATTATGAACCACGAAATACACGAACTACACGAAAGCGGATTCTTCGGATGGGTTTCGTGTAGTTCGTGTATTTCGTGGTTTAAATGGATAGAGGCGAGAATGTAGGGACTAGGATGGCAGCGGAAGAAACCTATTTAATCCAGACCAAGAAACTGGTGAAGGCGTACAAGGGCCGCAGAGTGGTGCAGGAGGTCGAGCTCAATGTGAGACCCGGCGAGATTGTCGGGCTGCTCGGTCCAAATGGCGCCGGCAAGACCACCAGTTTCTACATGATTGTCGGGCTTGTCCGCCCGACTTCCGGGAAGGTTTTCTTCAACGGAAGGAACGTCACTTCGGTTCCCATGTACAAGCGCGCGCGCATGGGCATGGGCTATCTTTCGCAGGAACCCTCCATTTTCCGCAAGCTGACGGTGCAGGAAAACGTGATGTCGATCCTGGAAACGCTTCCCATCTCCGGAAGGGAGCGTCGGAAGCGGCTCGATTTCCTGCTGGAGGAGCTCAAGATTGGCCATTTGGCCAAGCAGCGGGCCTATACGCTTAGCGGCGGGGAGCGCCGCCGCCTTGAGATTACCCGCGCGCTGGTCACCAACCCCTCGATCATCCTGCTCGACGAACCTTTCAGCGGCGTCGACCCGCTGGCGGTGAACGATGTGCAGGATATTGTCCGCAGCCTGAAGGAGAAGGGGCTGGGCGTGTTGATTACCGACCACAACGTGCGCGAAACGCTGGCGGTGGTGGATCGTGCCTACCTGCTTTGCGAGGGCAAGGTGCTGCGCGAAGGCGATAGCGATTTTTTAGTAAACGACGAGGTGAGCCGCGAACTCTATCTGGGGCCGCGGTTCAGTATGTAACCCAACCGAAAGGAGCAGCCATGCAAGTAAGTATCACAGGACGGCATGTCAACGTAACCGACAACATCAAGGATCATGTCAACGAAAAGCTTGAGCGATGTCTGGGTATGTTTCCTCGGATAGAGACCGTGCATGTGATCCTGGATATGGAGAATCGCGACTTTGTTAGCGAAGTGGTGATCCAGGCAGCCAACCATATCCGTATCACCTCGACGGAGAAGTCCGAAAACATGTATGACGCGATCGACCGGTCGGCCGAACATGCCGAGCGCCAGTTGCGCAAGCAGCGCGACAAGGTACAGGATCACCACAAGTAAACCACCACCCTGTAGTTTCAGGAGGTAGAATTTGACCATTACAGTACAAGACCTATGGGACGAGGGTGCCGAGCGTTTATCGCTCAGCATGATTGCCGGCGAGCAATACATGGCCAGGAAGATACCGGAAATCGCCATGAACCGACCGGGGTTGGCGTTGACGGGGTTCTTCCAGTATTTCGCCGAGCGGCGCCTCCAGATCTTTGGACTGGCCGAATTCACCTACCTGAAAAGCCTGTCCGGCAAGGAAAAGGGCCGGCGGCTGGAGGAGTTGTTCAAGCAGCAGATTCCCGGCATTGTGATCACCCGCAACCGCAAGGCCCTCCCGGAAATCCTCGAACTTGCCGAGCGGTTCAAGGTGCCTGTCATGCGGACGCCGATGGTGACGATGAATTTTGTGAACGAATGCACGGTGCTGCTTGAAAAGCT
>JBDLHZ010000187.1:0-5498 GCA_039715135.1 Verrucomicrobiota bacterium | reverse complement strand
TTGCTGTCGGTCTGCTCCTCCATGGCGCATAGTGTCTGCACCAGCGGCATGCCGGCCGAAAGCATGGCCGATACTTGCCGTGTGAACACCGAAAGTTCCTTGAGTCGGATTTTGCGGGCACCCTGTACAACGGGGAGTCCACCCTTCGCTTTGATTTTTTCTTTTACCATAATCGTTCCTAGTGTTCGCTGGTTACGCGGAGGATTTCCTCAAGCGTGGTAAGGCCGTTGCGCACGCGGTCCAACCCTGCTTCGCGCAGGGTCCTCATTCCGTTCTGGATTGCAATCTTGGAAATCGCATCGGCTTCCTGGTTGTTCAGAATGGTTCTGCGGAGCACCTCGTCCACCAGCAGGATCTCCATGATGCCGCCCCGTCCCTTGTAGCCAATGTTGTTGCATTTCGGACAACCGGCGAGTTGATAGAACTGGGTGTCGGCCAGTTGGTCGGGGTCGATACGGTTCTTTTCCAGGATATCCTTCGGAATATCGATTTCCTTCTTGCAGACCGGGCAAAGCTTGCGGAAGAGGCGCTGCGCCTGGGTGAGCAGTAGCGAGGAGGCGAGCATGAAGGGTTCGATGCCCATATCAATCAGGCGGGCAATGGCGCCGGCGGCATCGTTGGTGTGCAATGTACTCAAAACCATATGCCCAGTCAGTGCGGCCTCAACGGCGATTGTTGCGGTTTCACCGTCCCGGATTTCCCCGACCATGACCACGTCCGGGTCCTGACGAAGAATCGAGCGGAGCGCAGAGGCGAAAGTCAGTCCCACGACAGGGTTGATCTGCACTTGGTTGATGCCGTCGAGCTGGTATTCCACCGGGTTTTCGGTGGTGATAATGTTGGTGCCGACCTCGTTCATTTCCTGAAGGCACGAGTAGAGCGTGGTGGTCTTGCCGCTGCCCGTCGGGCCGGTTACCAGAACCATGCCGTAGGGCTGGGCAAGGGCGTAGGAAAAATTATCCAGGGAAAGCTGGTCGAGGCCTAGTGCGTCCAGACTGGGCGCGAGGGCGGTCTTGTCGAGGATACGCATTACGATCTTTTCGCCATGCACCGTTGGCAGCATGCTCATGCGCACATCCACTTCCTTGCCGAGCGCCTTGATCTTGAAGCGGCCGTCCTGGGGGATGCGCCGCTCGGCGATATCGAGATCCGACATGATCTTCAGGCGCGAGGTTATCGCATTCTGCAGATTCTTCGGGGGGTTTGGGATTTCATAGAGTACGCCGTCGATGCGGTTGCGCAACCGAAGCGTTTTTTCCATCGGCTCGATGTGGATATCGCTGGCGTGCTTGCGCAACGCCTCGATGAGGATTGAGTTTACAATGCGGATCACGGGGGCTTCGCCGGCATTTTCCACCATCTCGTCCAGATTGGCATCATCGATGGTTTCCTGGCCAACCTCGACCTCGCCCTCTTCGGCCATGTCCTTGAGAATATCCTCCAAGGCCTGGGCCGAATCACCCGATGCCGCTTCGATGGCATCCCCGATTTCCTTTTCCAGCGCGATAACCGGAACAAGCTCCATGTCGGTACTCGAGGTGATGGCATCGCGGGCAACAATGTCAAACGGATCGGCCATGGCCAGCGTCAACCGGGAGCCAAGTTTATAGATGGGTAGCGCCTTGAGTTCCTTCCATTTTTCCTTGGCCAGCAACTCGATAAGGGAGGGATCCGGGGTAAAGTTGGCAAGGGAAATGGGGTGGAGATCCAAATATTCGGCCGTGGCCAATGCCATGTCGGTATCGGAAACAATGCCCTGCTTGATCAACAGATCTTCGAGCGGAACATGGGATTGTTCCGATTCCTTTTCCGCCTCTTTATAGACATCCGCCTCAATGGGGTGGATCTGCCTCAGGCAATCCATAAGGCTTTTACTGCTCGTACTCATATTGGTTTTCGTGCTCCATGCAAAATTCTGAAGCATTAGAAGCATTGTTCGTGCCGACTTGCAAAAGGGGGCAATTGCAGGATTTGAAAGGGGAAATGGAGGGAGGGGAGGGGAACTGGCCTGTATTCTGCTTAAACCATGCTGAATTGAAGGAGAAAAGGGACATGGCAGAAGAAGATAAGCATGTGATTGACGAGGATTTGACCGACAGCATTGCGATGCTGGAGCAGATCCTTGAAGTGATGCCGCAGGACCTCATGGCTTTGAGGGCGCTCTACAATGCCTACAGCCAGCGCGGATGCAGCGAACAGGCATTTGAGTATCTGGGTATGCTTACCGACGTAGCCTGCAATAGCAACGATTCCGAAACGGCGGAATTCATTGCGAAGCAACTGCCCGGCTTTGAAGAGGAGTTTCCATCCGAGGTCATTGTGCAACTTGCGCGCATCCAGGCAGTGGTTGGCCTTGTCGATGGGCCACCTGCCGCTGTACCTGAACAAAAGCCTGCGTCGACAACCGATGCCGAGATTGGCGAGGAACTGGCACTGGCATGGAAGCTCTACGAAGAGAACCAGCTCTCGCAGGAGGAATATTCAAGCGTGTTGCACGACCTGACGGAGGTTTCCTCCAAGGAGGTGGATGTTCCCGTAAGTGTCTTGCATGTGCTTAACGACCGTGGTTTCAGCCAGATGAACCGTATCATGAACTATCTGTCTTCGCGCTCGGGCGTTCCTTGCATTTCGCTGCTCAACTTTGAGTTGTCCGAGCAGATGGCCGAGGTTCTTCCATTGGAGATCGCCGTGCGCGATGGTGCCCTGCCATTCGATTTCTTTGGCAACGACCTGCTCGTTGCCGTACTCAATCCATTTAACAACGTACTGATCGATAAGGTGGAGAAGGCTGGTGGGCACCGTTGCCACACCTATCTCGTGTCGGCCGAGGAGTACGATATTGCGCTTGGCAAGTTGCGCGAAAAGGCTGCGTAGAGGGGATCAACGGGTAACTTCGACGATAACCACTTTTCTTTCGCCCTTGTATTCCAGCAATACACCGTATTCGAGGATTCTCACCAGCGTTGCGCCATTGACTGTGCCGCCCACGACAACATGCTTGCCGTTGATGATGGCAAAGCCGGAGTCGTTTCCAGACGGGGTGCCAAATCCGGTAAGTTTCAGTTTCGGCCAGCGAACAGCGCCGTCTCCACGGGAAAAGAACTTCTTAAAGATCGAATCCGCCGGCTTGGAATCCGTCGCTGCCGGAGGCTCGTTTTCAGTTGCCGCTTGTTTTTTGTCGGCCTGCGCCTTGGCGGAAAAGTCCTTCCCTTTCTCCATGAGCTTGGTGAAATCGAGAGTAAATCCCTTGGCCGTGCCCTCCTTGCCATCCATGGCATAGTGCATGAGCATGGCGCTCGATAGGATTAACCCGGAAATCAGCAACAGCATCGAAATGATCATCACCCAAGGTGAAGACGCTGGCGCTGGTGTGATGTTGTCGTTTTCGGGAGCCGGTGGGGGGGTGCTCGTTTCAGTCACGGGAAAATCCTCTATCAGCCAATCACTACTCGGAAACCATAAAAACGCACTTTCGATAATAGGGTGGTTTTTGGCAAGCGGTAAATCAGGACATAATCATGGTATGGATACTGCTTAGAAGACAACACGCGCTGCATCGCAGACGGAAACCGAGGCAAGATTCCGTTAACCGCTCGGATGAAAAACGATATGTATGACATTAAAAAAGTGATTAAAGGTGGCCGATTGCAACAAAGAGCCGCCAGTCTGGTAGGGATTGATTTCTCGACGACCTCCACCAAGGTGGTTCGGCTTAAGAAGATCAAGGAGGAATTGGTCTTGATGGGCCTCGATCTGCTGCCCGCCGTCGATTTTGGGATGGAGGCTTGCCGAATCGAACTCCCGCGCAATATAACCGCGCACTACGGCTCTCTCGCATATACCGGGAAATCCTCCGTGGTACGGATGGTCAACGCTGCGCTGTCGGATGGACAGACGGAATTGCCGGAACGCAAGTTGCGGGAACTACTCAATGTCGGGGACGACTACCGTGTGTCGGCCACACTTGCGAAGAAAGGGCAGGGCCGGCATGACTCCAGTTTCTTGGCTGCCGCGATTCCGGAGGACGACCTGCGCTTTCTGATGAGCATGTTTCCCTCTGGCCCGCCCGCCCCTGCTTCGGTCGAGGTGGCAGGCCTCTCGTTTGTCCCGGCATTTCTCAATGCTCGCGGGGATGAGTGCCAGGGCGAGACCGTATGTCTAATCGAAGCGGGAGAGTCGGCCAGTCATTTTGTATTTATCAATGACGGTGTGCCGGCGCTGGTCGGCAAATTTGATTTTGGCGGGAGCACCTTGCGCGAAAAGGTGGTTAAAGATCTCGGAGTGGATGATGAACTGGCCGGTACGATCCTGACCGATTCGTCCATCAATATTTCCACTTCGATGAACGATGTTATGACCCCATTCCTCAAGCAGCTATCCATATCCAAGGATTTCATCGAACGCCACCAGGGCTGCATTGTTTCAAAGGTGTATGTGTCGGGTGGAACGAGCTTGCTGCCGCACTGGCCATCGGTCGTAGAGCAAATGTTGCATGCGGAAGTGCTGACTTGGAACCCGTTTGAAAACATCCGATACGACCATCCGGATATCGTGCCGGAGCACCTTGCCAATCAAGTCACCCGTTTTGCGGCGGCGGCTGGTGCCGCGATAGGAGGGCTTGGGGAATCATGAGCTATCCAAGAGTCAATCTTTTGAAGAAGATCGAGCAACGCTACCAAGGCACCGTCAGTCGACGGTTCATGTTGGTAGGCACTGTCGTCACGCCCATCTTGTTTATCGCGGTTCTTAGCGGCGTGAAGTTGATCCAATACGGCGGTGTGCAAGCGGACCTTAGAGCCAGTCGGGAAATTTGGGGCACGTTGGAGCCAAGACTCGCTGTTGCCAGTGACCAGCAACACGGTTTGAAAACCAATCGGCAGGCGATCGATTTGATTAATGGCTGGCAGGATTCGCAGGTTTCGATGGAAGGGTTGTTGCTGGATATCCAAAAAGCCATCCCTGAAAATGTTCAGCTCACGCGAATATCGATCCGTAGCGAGGTTAAAACATCGGTTTATCATGATGTGGACGAACTGGAGTTGGGCTACCGCCTGGCTCTACAGGGGATATCGCAGGGAGCGCAGGCTGAAAATGCGGTAATCAACCTTAGAAAGGATCTTCTTGATAGAGAATACCTGTCGGCCACATTCGATGCGGTCAAGCTGACTTCGCTGCGGAAACGCGCCGGGCAAAGTGGCGAAAACATGCGCGAGTTTAGCCTCGAGGGACTTGGCGCGGAAAGTGGAGGGGAAAAATGAGCCTCTCGGATTTAAAAAAAGAACAGAAGCAGTATCTGATACTGGGCGTGATAGCCGCTATTGCCGTCGTCGTCCTGATTGTATTCGGGATCAAGGTGAGTCTGTCGTCCATTTCGGAAGCCAGGGAGGAACTCGAGGGTCTGGTCGGAAAAATCGAGAAGGCAGAGAAATCCTTGTCAAAAACCCAGCGGGGCGAGGAGGAGTTTCGCTCGACCATTGCGGAACTGGCGGCGCATCTGG
>JBDLHZ010000186.1:0-5526 GCA_039715135.1 Verrucomicrobiota bacterium | reverse complement strand
GGTGTTTGCCGTTGAGGTCGATGAGCGGGTTGAAGGCGTTGAAGAGCGTTTGCCGGGTGCCAACTGCGGCGGGTGCGGCTTTGCCGGGTGCGCCGACTTTGCCAAGGCGGTTGTGGAGGAACGGGCCAAGCCTGGCGATTGCCCGGTTGCCGCGCCGGCGGATGTTGCCAATATTGCCGACTATCTCGGCATTGCCGCCGAGGAGAAGGAAAAGAGGGTCGCGGTGGTTCGGTGCGCCGGCGATTGCGCCAATACCGTGCGTTCGCTTTATAATGGGGTGCGCGACTGCCGCTCCGCCGTGCTGGTTGCGGGCGGCGCCAAGGGATGCGAATACGGATGCCTCGGTTTTGGAAGCTGTGCGGATGCCTGTCCGTTCGGTGCCATTGAAATCCGCGACGGGCTGGCCATCGTGCATCCCGAACTCTGTGTCGGTTGCGAAAATTGTGTTCCCGCCTGCCCGAAGGATCTGATTATCATGGTGCCTGCCGCAGTGGACGTGCATGTCTACTGCAACTCCCCGGAAAAGGGGGCCGCCAAGCGCCAGGTCTGCAAGACCTCCTGCATCGCATGCCGCAAATGCGTGAAGGCCTCCGGGGAAGAGGACCACATGCTCGTCGATGGATTCCTTATCAGAACCAATTATGAAAACCCGCCGCCGTCCGATCTGGTCGAAGCCTCCGCCTGTCCGACCTCGGCCCTGCGCCTTGCAACCAAACATGCCGCCGGCGAGTATGAAGGAGCTTCAAAATGAGCGACAAGCCACGCAAATTCAAGGGGGGCGTCCACCCGAACGACTCCAAGGCACTTTCCAAGGACAAGGCGATCCAGGATGCGCCGTTGCTCGATAGCTACAAGGTGGTCATGAACCAGAACGCGCCGCCGGAAGTCGCGGTAAAGAAGGGCGACAATGTCAAAAAGGGCGCGCTGCTCGCCAAGGCTTCCGGATTCTTCTCTGTGCCGCTCCACTCGCCGACCAGCGGAACCGTCAAGGCCATCGACAAGTGCTCCGGCCCGACCGGGATCCACGTTCCCTGCATCGTGGTCGAAGCCGACGGCGAGGATGACTGGGGCTCCCCGTTCGAGCCGATCGCGGATTGGCAAAATGCCGATCCGGCGGAACTCAAGCAGCGCGTTCAGGATGCCGGGATCGTTGGCATGGGCGGTGCGGGCTTCCCGGCGCACGTCAAGCTCTCCCCGCCGGAAGGCAAGACGATCAATACCCTCATCCTCAATGGTGCCGAGTGCGAACCCTACCTCACCGCCGACCACCGCCTGATGCTCGAACAGGCCGAAGACGTGGTGCTCGGTGCAGCCATTATTGCCCGCATTCTCGGACTCGAAACCGCCGTCATCGGTGTCGAGGACAACAAGCCCGCCGCAATCGAAAAACTCAGGGAGGTTGCCGGCAAGTACAACGTCACCGTGCAGAGCCTGCCGGTCAACTATCCCCAGGGCGCGGAAAAGCAACTGATCTATGCCATCACCGGCCGCGAGGTTCCGATCGGCGGATTGCCGATGGATGTCAACTGCGTGGTGCAGAATGTCGCCTCTGCCGTTGCGATTGCCGATGCCGTGGCAAAGGGTCGCCCATCGATTGACCGGATTACGACAGTCACCGGCAAACCGGTGGTCAATCCCGGCAACTGGCGTTTCCGCATCGGTACGCCGGTTGAAAAGGCGCTGGAGCTGGCAGGTGGCGTCAGCGAGCAGCCGGCCAAGTTGCTGCTCGGCGGGCCAATGATGGGTATAGCACAGAATTCATTGGATGTGGCCGTCATGAAAAACACCTCCGGCATCCTGCTGATTGCCGCCGACGAGGTTTCGCTATACACCTCCGAGCCGTGCATCCGCTGCGGCCGCTGCGTGGAGGTCTGCCCCATGAGCATCCTGCCGGCCACCATCAGCCAGGCCGTTGAAAACAAACGCTTCGATTGGGCAGAGGAACTCAATGTGATGGCCTGCATCGAGTGCGGCTCGTGCAGCTATGTCTGCCCGTCGCACCGCCCGCTCAACCAGCACTTCAAGCGCGGAAAAATCGAAATCCAAGCCCAACTTAGAAAGAAATAATTTTAGACAGGATAACAGGATGGTCAGGATAGGTATCCAGTTCATCCTGTTATCCGGTCAAAAAAAATGAGAGTGGTTATGTCTGAAACAGAATCAACGATAACAATGCCCGATCCCGCTCGGCTGGTGGTCAGCAACTCGCCGCACATTCGGCAAGGGGACAACATCAAGAGAGTCATGTTCACCGTCGTGCTGGCCATGCTGCCCGCCTGCCTGGCCGGTATCTGGTTCTTCGGCCTGGCCGCCCTGAAGGTGCTGCTGCTTTGTACGGTTTCATGCGTGGCTCTTGAAGAGGGATGGAACAAGCTGATGAAGCGTGCATCCACATGGAAGGACGGCAGCGCAATCCTGACCGGCATCCTGCTCGGCATGAACCTTAATGCGGGTGTTCCGTGGTGGGTCTGCATCCTCGGCGGCATCCTCGCCATCATCCTTGGCAAGCAACTATTTGGCGGGCTGGGCTACAACCCGTTCAACCCCGCGCTCGTCGCACGTGTCGGCCTGCTGATCGGCTTGCCGGAAATCATGACCACCTGGAATGCGACCCGCGGGGCAGACGTTGTTACTGCCGCCACACCACTGGGCATGGATCCGGGAGCGGCCACCCTTGGAAGCGTTTTTTCTGGAAACATTGGCGGCTGCCTCGGCGAAACCTCGGCCATTGCGTTGCTCATCGGCGGCGCAATCCTTATCGTGTTCAAGCTCATCAAATGGCAGGTGCCGGTGGCCTTCATCGGTAGTGTTTTTGCCATCACTGGTGTGGCGCATCTCATTAGCCCCGAAACCACCCATTCACCCATATTCCACGTCCTTTCCGGCGGTCTGCTGCTCGGAGCCTTCTTCATGGCGACCGATATGGTTACTTCGCCAATGACAAAAAAGGGTGCGTTGATCTTTGGTCTCGGCTGCGGGATCATGACCAGCGCCATCCGCCTGTGGGGCAGCTACCCCGAAGGCGTCAGCTTCTCGATCCTCTTCATGAACGCGCTCACGCCGCTCATCGACCGGGTCACGATCAACAAGCCATTTGGCTATGTAGCGCCTGCAAAGGGAGGGGCGGAATGAGCCCGTTCTTGATTGATGGTTTTGGATTTTTGATTGGCTGCCGGGCAAACGAATGGTGTAGGACGCGACTCTTTGCGGAGCAAAGGTCGTGTATCAAGTAAAGGAACGAATAATGAGTCAACAAAAGATCAATATTCCAAAGCTCGGGATTTTCCTCGGCCTTGTCGCCGCAATCGCCGCCGGATTGCTGTCCGGTGTGGATGCAATGACCAAACCGCGGATTACCGCGAATAAAAAAGCAGCCACCAATGCCGCAATGAAGCAGGTGCTACCCGAGTACGACAATGATCCAAGTACTGAAACCAATACCTTTAAATCCGTCAATGGGTGGGATGTCACCTTCTACACTGCCCGCAAGGACGGTGAGATTGTAGGGTATGCTGGCAAGGTCGATAATCCGGACGAAGGTTTTTCCGGCACGATTTCTTTGATGGTCGGCCTTGCTCCAGATGGAAGCGTCGGAAACATTGTCCATGATGGACAAACCAATAGTGCCGTTATTGTGACGGCCCAGACCGAAACGCCTGGTCTTGGAACAGCAGTCACCGACCGCAAGCTTCAAAAAACCATTGTTGATCTGTTCTCAGGAGGGAGGGGGAACGATGGGTTGATTGCGAACAAATACCTTGATTGGTATGCCGGAAGAACGGCTGCCGAAGACCGCTGGCCAATCGTCAAGGATGGCGAAAAAGTCAACGGAAAGACCGGTGCCACCATCACTAGTGCCGCCATCGGCGGCGCAGTGCATGCCATCGGCAAGACTGCAATTGACAATCTCGAACAACTTTCGCAAGGAGCCGAATAATGAGCGCCATGAAGGAATTTTCAAAAGGGTTGTGGAAAGAGAACCCCGTACTGGTTCTGCTGCTCGGCATGTGCCCGACGCTGGGGGTAACCTCCAGTGCCACTAATGGTCTTGGCATGGGTGTTGCCACCCTGTTTGTTTTGCTGGGCAGCAACATCGTGATTTCCAGCATTCGGAAAATCGTTCCCAAGAAGATCCGCATTCCGGTCTATATCGTCGTCATCGCCACCTTTGTAACGATCATTGACCTGGTCATGCAGGCCTATGCGCCCAAGGCGCTCTACGATGCGCTCGGCCTCTTTATTCCGCTCATCGTGGTGAACTGCATCGTTCTCGGCCGTGCCGAGGCGTTCGCCTCCAAGAACGGGGTAGGCAAGTCGGTTCTCGACGCACTCGGCATGGGATTGGGCTTCACGCTTACACTTGTCGCGCTTGGCGGTGTTCGCGAGTTCCTGGCCAGCGGATCGCTCTTCCAGGTCAAGATGATCCCCGGCTGGACGACCGACTTCATGCTCATGACTTCCGCGCCCGGCGCATTCATCATTCTCGGCCTCTTCCTCGCCGGCATGAACGCCCTGAACATGCGCAAGGCCGCCAAGGAAGGAAAATCCTACAAAGCCCAAAACCTCAGTTGCAGCACCTGCAACATTTGCGACATCGGCGGCGAAAAGGACTGATTTTTTCCTCGCAAAGGCGCGGATGCTGCAAGGTTCAAAATGTATTCAGGGGCGGTTTGGGGCTGTTTCTTGAATAACCGGCAAGAGGTTGGTGCGGAAGTTTTTCAACAAAATGATACAATGCACGGGTGACCCTCCTTCTTTTGAGAAAATCGATGTATGCTCTGTGCTTTCCTTGCAAGTTCAACAATCACTACCGAGGTTTCACAATCCTGCCGGATCGGTGGTTATCAGCCTCCTTCAGGTAATGCCGCCAGATCGATTCGATCTGCTTTCCCAATTCATCGTCCACCGCACGGACAACCTTGGCGGGGAAGCCGAGTACGAGGGATCCGGGAGGTATCTTCGTGTCTTGCAGTACCACGGCACCTGCGCCGACAACCGATCCCGCCCCGATATGCACGCCGTTTAGCAGGATGGATCCCATACCGATCAGGCAGTCGTCCTCAATCGTGCAGCCGTGGAGAATGGTGCGATGCCCCACGCTGACGCGGTCGCCGATGATGCACGGGCATTCGTGGTCGACATGTACCACTGAAAGATCCTGAATGTTGGTCTGGTCCCCGATACGAACAGGAGCCATGTCGCCGCGAACAACCGTGTTGTACCAGACGCTGGAATCGCTTCCGATCTGGACATCCCCGACGACGACTGCGCCTTGGGCAATGTAGGCTGTTGAATTGATCATGGTGTCATCCCTTCCGTCATTCCGAACAGAAGATAGCATGATCGCTACATGGCCTGTCGATATACTTCGGCGACTTCGGCTTCGTCCATGGAACGTGGATTGGCGGCGACGTGGCTGCTCTTCATGGCGTCCCGTGCCATGTCAGTGATGCGATCCGCGGTAACGCCCACGTCGTAGAGCTTGGCGGGGGCGCCGACAGCGGCGCTCATTTCCCTGATGGCCTC
>JBDLHZ010000185.1:0-5551 GCA_039715135.1 Verrucomicrobiota bacterium | reverse complement strand
CGCAGGGCATGTTCCGCGTAGAGCGACTCGTCGTGCATCGAAAGCACCAGCATCGGAATCTGCATTCCAAGGTCGTCGACCAGCTTGATAAGCTCCAGCCCGTTGGAATCCTCCAGGGAGATATCGACCAGAATCACATCCGGCCCCAGTTTCTTGAGATCCTCCAGCGCGGCGGAAACCGTGCCCGACTCGCCGCAAACCTCCAAACCCTCTTCCTGCTCGATCAACTTGATCAAGCCCTGCCGGACAATCGGATGGTCGTCCACCAGATAGACCTGCTTCTTTTCGACCTTCGGTTTCTTCGTTTTTTTCGCTGTCGCCATCGGTTTCCTTCTCTCCAATCTACCTGCCGGAGGTGTTAACATCCGCGCGGTATGTTTTTTCCATATAAATACATTGCAGGAAAGGGTGTAGCACACGCTTCACCTGACCGAAGGGAGGGAAAGCGTTTCCCCGCACCAGGCAAGTCGCTTCCCCCTACGGGAGTGAAGCGACACTACACCATTTACAACGATTGTCCTGTCACTCATCGGTTGGTTTAAAACCTCGTATTAAATCATGCCCCCGCTGCCAGAGGTTCCTCTGCCTCCAACCGGCAGGTCACCTGGGTTCCGCCCTGCTGGCTCGTGCCGACATGCAACCGGCCACCCACGGCCGACGCACGGTATTCCATGGTTTTCAGCCCGATTCCGATGACATCCACTTCGGGCTCGATCCAACGGCCATCGTCGACCACTTCGAGTTGCTGCATGCCATTGGCTTTGGAGACGACAATATCGATCCGGTTGGCTCCGGAATGCCGCACCGCATTGTTTACCGCCTCCTGTGCAATGCGATATAAATGCGCCTCCACCGCCACGTCCGGGAATTGCAGGGCTTCGTCGAGGCGGGTTTCGCAAGCGATGCCGCACGAGCCTGTCGTGACCCGCGCCAACTCGCGCAACGACGCACACAATCCATGGCGCACAATTTCCGAGGGCATCAATCCGCGCGAAATATGGCGGATCTGGTTGCTGGCATCGTCGGCCAGCCCTGAAATCTGCGAGGCATCGCCACTGCCCTCGTGCCCATCCCGCCCCAATGCGTTCGAAAGCGACTGGCTCAACAGGCTGATTCCCGTGAGCGTCTGCCCGATCGAATCGTGCAAATCCTGCCCGATCCTCCGGCGCTCGCGCGCCGTGGCTTCGGCGAACTCCTCCACGCGCTGGCGCGGCGATACATCGCAAATGCCGTACAGCGTATATTTGTCCGGCGTGGAAAACTTCTTGATTTCGACTTCCCGCCTGGAACCATCCAGACAAAAGAACGTGCAACTCATGATGGATTCGTTGGTGTCCGCCGAGCAAGCCTGAAGCACCTCGACATCCGCAATATTGAACAGATCCTGCAAATGCAGTCCGGCCAGGTTTTCCGCGGCGTAGCCGAAGGTTTCAGGAACACGGGAACTGACCGAGTGGATGGCGTGGCTTGAATCGACAAGCACGAGGCACGCGCGATCTTCCGCCAGGCCGCAAGTACCCTGATCTCCGGCGGTGTCCGGATCGGGAGGCGCCGTTGTCACCTGTAGGCAAGCAAAGCGCCACTTGCCCCGTTTCCTTTCGTAGGGAAGGATATGAATGATTTTTTTCCGTCCCTCTCCATAGGCAAGCGCCAGCGACACGGAAGTCCGTGTCTTGAGTGCATCGTCCAATAAAGGGTTTTCCACGATACGGGGAGATCCTTCCAGAAACTGGAACACGTCTTCGCTTGTCGAATCCGGAAGACCCGCCTGAAAACGGTATCGCACCTTCTTCTTCCCATCGACAACGCAGAAAACCAGCTCCGACACCCCCTCCGGCGGGGGCGGTCCCATTGCTTCGCTATGGTTTCTACCGAACAAACACTACTCTCCAAAACATACGGCGCAACCCACCATTTCCTGCATGATTCAAGCCACTTTATGTCCGAACCGGGCAAGCGTCAAGGTTCCGTAATCCTACGGTTGGGATTACTGGATGGGTGAAAGGATTTTGGATTCTTCGCGGAAGCGCGCACCTGCAGCGACACCCGGTTGGATCCGCCTCTATGCCGATGTCCTCCTCCGACAAGGGCATGAAGCGACATATCCAACGCAACACAAGTGACTTACAGCATGGATACCCCCTGTATTTCCATACCTTTAAAGGTATGGGGTAATAAATTCTATAAGTTACCTAATACTAGTATATTATAACTATATTTTATTGATATGATTCCATACCTTTAAAGGTATGGAAATAGGGCGCTTTGCGGCGGGGGTGCGCAGTTCCGCAATGCATTTGCCTGCAACCGGGACGGCGGGCGGGCATGATCCGGCATGCCGAGGCAGGGAACCGCGCACGGACAGGTGTCGGCTATATGGATTTCCCCCGGAAATGCAGCCGGTTCGGGAAGATTGGCTTCCTTCTTCAATTCAGGGAACGCACTTTTGTGAAGAGCCTTTTTAAAAGGGGAGGAAAGCAAACTTGTATTCCGGCGGACAGTCCTTAACTTTGTGCGCTTGCAACGGAGAGAAACCATCGGCAAGCCGGAGTCCAGCTTGAAGCACTATTTCGCCCCCCACCGCGCGGAGATCGCCGCTACGGTGCTGTGCGTGCTGGTTGTGGTGGGCGTCAACCTCTACCTTCCCTACCTCATGCGGCTGGTGATCGACGGGCTGACGGAACAGGTGCTCGGCAGGACGGAACTGGTGCGGCTGCTGGCAACCTATTTGGCGGCCGGCGTATTTTCCATCTTTTTCTCACGGCAGTTGCGCAAGATTCCGCTCAAGCTTTCGCACAAGATCGAGTATGCCCTGCGCACCGACGTTTTCGGCCACCTGACCCGGCTCGACCAGGAGTTCTATCGCGGCGAGCGCACCGGCGACCTGATGACCCGGATGTCGTCCGATATCAACTTTGTCCGCGACGCCATTGGCCAAGGACTGCTTCAGGGCATCCGCACCATTGGCGTACTGGTCTTCGCGTCGGTCGTCATGGTGCTGACCGAGCCCAGGCTGGCCGGACTTGTCTTTGCCCTCTACATTCCAATGGTTGGAATCTTCTTCCTGCTCCTGCGGGTAATGCGCCGCCACCAGAAGGATTTGCAGGAGCATGTCTCGGAGGTCTCCAACTTTTCGCAGGAGAGCTTTTCCGGCATCCGCAGCATCAAGGGCTTTGCGCTCGAACGGCGGCGCAACGCGCAGTTCAAGGAACTCAACAGCGGCCTCGTCAAAAAGACCATGCGCCTGCAGGCGTCGCGCCAAAGCCTCTGGCCCTTCATGGCCTTCTGGTTCAGCCTCGGCATGATCCTCATCCTCAACCTCGGCGGACGCAAAATCATCAAAGGCGAGCTGACGCTTGGAACGCTGGCGCAGTTCATCCAATATCTGCTCTACATGCAATGGCCGCTGCTCGCGCTGAGCTGGACCATGAGCCTGATGCAGCGCGGAAAGGTTAGCTGGATTCGCGTCAAGGAAATCCTTGAGCGCGAATCCAGGCTGGAATGTCGAATATCGAACAAGGAACCGCAGAACTCCGAAGTTTCCCCCACTTCGAAATTCGACATTCCTTGTTCGAAATTCTGCGGTTCGATGCCGGCATCAATTGAATTCCAAAACATTGGCCTGGCTATCAACGACCGAACTTTTCTTCATAACATCGATCTAAACATCCCCGCCGGCACGACGCTCGGCATCACCGGCCCGACCGGGAGCGGCAAGACGCTGCTCGTCTCGCTGGTTGCCCGCCTGATGGATCCGACCGAAGGCGCGGTGCTCGTCGGCGGCGAGGATATCCGCGACATGCCGCTGGCCCGGCTACGCTGCATGATCGGCTTTGCGGCGCAGGAGCCGGTGCTCTTTTCCCGGACCCTGGAACACAACATTGGCTTCGGCGTCGAAAAGCCGGACAAGGATTTGATCGGCTGGGCGGCCGAAATCGCCCACCTGCGCAACGACGTCGAGAATTTCCCCGACCAATACCAGACCCTCCTTGGCGAGCGCGGCGTAACCCTCTCCGGCGGGCAGCGCCAGCGCACCGCCATCAGCCGCGCCATCGCCCGCCGCCCGGATATCCTGATCCTCGACGACGTGCTCTCCGCCGTCGACACCCAGACCGAAGCGGCCATCATGGAAAAGCTCCGGCCGGTCATGGCCGACCGCACCACCCTGTTCACCAGCCACCGCGTCTCCACCCTGCGCTATGCCGACCAGATCGTCGTCATCGAGGATGGGCGCATCACCCAGCGCGGCACGCACGAGGAATTAATCCGCCAGCCCGGCTACTATGCCGAGCTCAACACCCTGCAGCAGCTGGAGGAAAGACTGGAGGCCGGATCATGAAGATGGCCAAACGCCTCCTTGCCTACTCCCTGCCCTACTGGCGCGCACTACTGGTCGCGCTCGGGCTGATCATCTTCACCTCGCTGACGATCAACTATCTGCCAGTGCTGATCCAGCGCATGACCGACCAGTGCCTTGTGGGTGGCGGGGGACAAGGGACAAGAGGCGAGCGGATCGACCTGCTGACGAAGCTGGGCATCCTGTATATTTCGATTGCCGCCATCGGCCACGCCGTGCGCTATCTCCAGGGAATGCTTACCGCATGGATCGGCCAGAGGATCATCCAGGACCTGCGGATGGAGGTCTTCCACAAGGTGATGGGAATGCACCAGGCCTATTTCGACAAGACGGCGGTGGGAACCCTGATGACACGCGTCACGTCCGACATCGAACGGCTCCAGCATTTCGTGACCGAAGGCGTGGTCGGTACCGTTGCCGACCTCTTCATGCTGCTGGGCATCATGGGCTACATGATCTACATCAGCCCGATCCTCTCGCTGGCCATCTTCGCCACCCTGCCCTTCATCTTCGCCTTCATGATGCATATCAACATGAAACTGCGCGACGCCAACCGCGACATCCGCGACCGGCAGTCGAAGCTGAACGCCCTGCTGCAGGAAGACCTGACCGGCATGACCACCATCCAGCTCTTCAACCGCGAAGCCAGCGCCATGGCCGATTTCGACAAGCGCCACACGCGCCTGCGCTCGGCCTACTTCGACGAAGTGCGCTGGTTCAGCCTCTACTTCCCGACCGTGGAGAGCGGGCAGTCGCTGGCCATCCTGCTGATCCTCGCCGTTGGCGGGTTGTTCATCATCAACGGTTCGGAAGCCATTACCCTTGGCATCTTCGTCGCCTTCCTCGCCTACATCCGCGACTTTTTCCGCCCGCTCGGATCGCTATCCGACAAGGCGGGATCGTTCCAAATCGCGATGGCCTCCATCGAGCGCGTTTTCGCCCTGCTCGATTCGTCCGAGGAGGTGAACGATCCACCAGAACCAGCCGCATCCGACCGCATTGCCGGCAGCATTGCCTTCAACAAAGTTTGGTTTGCCTACAACGACGACAACTGGGTCATCAAGGATCTCTCTTTTGCCGTCGAGCCCGGCCAGGTACTCGCTGTTGTCGGCGCAACCGGCGCGGGCAAGAGTACCATCATCAATTTGATTGGCCGCTTCTACGATGTGCAGCAAGGCTCCGTCTCCATCGACG
>JBDLHZ010000184.1:0-5628 GCA_039715135.1 Verrucomicrobiota bacterium | reverse complement strand
TGCGGAGACCCCGTCTCCGCTCTTTGCGGGTGGAAAGCGCCGACGGGGTCGGACGCACTCCAGATATCCGAAAAATCGAAGTAAAAAAGCTGCGCCATAAGCAAGTACAGGCTTCATCGCCAGATCACCCGTCAAGCCACTGGCGGTAGGCCTTGCTCAAGGCCTTGGCCCCCGGAGCCTTGGAATCGGGATTCAGATGGGTTTGATATTCCCAACAGGCAAACCGCTTTGCATACAAGCTTACGGTTTCCATTCTGTTTTTTAGCATATCGAAAGAAATGCTTTCGAAGAGCTCTATGCCGGGGCGGTCCTGGAAACGGTGAAAGAGTTCCATCACGGCCCAAAGCTCCGCACCATGCTTATCGAATACGGGTTTGATTGCCGCGAAGTAGTCTCCTATTTCATCCAGCGGGGCGGTTGAATCCTGAAAGAGGAAGACGTCGATGCCTTCAATTTCGTTTAGCATGGCATCCCATTCGGCGGCGGTTTCCGCCGGCGTGAGCGCATCCTTTTCCCCCAACGTTATTCTCGATGGGAACCACGGAGCATGGGCGACCTTCTTGTTCGGCGTCAGTTCCTTGAGGAATGGGGGCAGATTCTTGAGGATGACCATGATGTCCCCCCGATGGGTGCGATCGCCCGTTTCGTGGGGTATGTACCAGCCCCAGAAGTTTGGGTGGTGGCCGTATCGCTGGTTGAGCTCGCGGTATACCTTCTTGTTGATTTCAAGATCCTTCTCGGGATCCCACGTTCCACCGAGAAACTGCTCGTTGTATGTGTAGTAGACACCCGGAAGGACGACCTGCATATTGCGTTGCTGCGCCATCTTGAAGGCTATTTCGTACCAATCGATCCTGCTCGGCTCCTTGAGAACCTTCGATGGGAAATATGTTTTCTCGCCCCAGCCCCCAAGAAGCAAGACCATGTTTATGCGATCGCGCTTCATGTTGTCGAATATCGCACCCAGCCTTTCTTTTGTCATCTCGCCATCAAAGGGATACTCGGGGGTCGGCGAACCAAAGAAAAGCGGGGCAATTTCAATCCTGTGGGTTGGAACCATCGGTTTGACGGCATCTTCAGCAAAAAGCATTGAATGGCTTGCCGCAGCGAAAAAGATGGAAAGCAATATGGTTCGCATGGCGGTCTCCTTAAAACCTGCTCAGGACGAGGTGATGCGCAAGCTGAGGCCGGGCAAATGCTTGTCGATATGGTTGGCAAACGCATAGATAAAGACAATGGCGCCGGACATTTCCATCAGCTCCTCTATCGTGGTCAGCACATAAAAAGATGCAGTCCGCCCAAACGACTCGCGCCAAGCGCCGTTGATCATTTCCATGCCGATTGCTCCACCTACATATAAAGCCGCCGCCAGCACGACCAGCTTTTGCGTATCTTTGGGAAGCTGCAGGAAAAACCTGAAGTAGCAAGCAACAAAAACAGCTACAACCAGGATATAGGGAATAATCCAAGCGTAGTAGAAGACACCGCCGGCATTCAATGAGCAGCGCAGGGGTTCGGTAAGCCTTTCATGGATTTCCGTGTTTTCATCCAACGCCAACAAAAGAAAGACAACCATCAGCCCTGCCCAGTGCAAGGATTTACGGATGTCGCGCTCCCCTTTGGCTATGCATCCAACTAGCAACGAGGAGCATACCAGCAGTGCCGTTGAAAAAAACGATGGGAGATTTTGTTCTACATCAAAGTTCACCGGCCCAAATGGGAATTTTCGCATTCCAAGCCAAACCGGAACGAATCCAAGAATATGAAGACTCAGCAGAAGCACCATCAATGCGCTGAAAAAGATAGCCAGTTTATTTGGTGTTAGCTTTATTTCCATCGGAAGTCTCCCTCCCCTTTCCAAGTGCCGGACGGTATCACTTGAAACGGTGCATAGTCATTGTTAAATTACCGATGAATGAAACTATATTCTCCAGCAAAAGATACGTTGAATCTGCCTGTATGGCTGAATCGATTAATCCTGTATACCCCTTTTTTCCTATTTGCGGCATTCACCGTTTTCCTTGCCATTCCCTTTACAAGAAGTACAGCCCTGTGGGTCTTGGCAGAAAACCATCCTGTTGAATTGGCAACCTTTGTTTTTTTCCTATGGGCCGGAGTACTCGGCCTTAAACTTGCCGGCAGCATCGTGAAAGGCCGACATCACCTCTACGCTTCGGCCTTCTACGCCCTGTTCAGCATAGCACTGGTTGTGATCGCCATGGAGGAAGTGGCGTGGGGGCAATGGGTCTTTGGTTTCGAGACACCCGATTGCATAAATCATATTAACGCCCAACAGGAAACAACGCTTCACAACATGGGTTGCCTGCAAGGGAAATCCGAACTGTTCCGCCTTGCATTTAGCATCGGCGGCCTGTTGGGGGTTATGATCCATGGCATGCCAAGATTCAACATCGCTGGAGTTCCTCCCCTGCTTTTCCCGTGGTTCCTGATTATCACAGCCCACGCACTGCTCGATGTCTACAACGACTACTTTCCTATCGAAAAACAATTCGATGCCTACATGCAACGTACTTCCGAATTGGTCGAATTGTTGATCGCCATGGCCGTGTTCCTGTATATATTACTCAATTCAAAACGAATTTCGCCCGTTCTTGGGAAACAAGGGCCATCCACCGGAAGAAATGAAACCAATCAAACTACAATCCATTTGTAAGACAGGACACTAGCATGGGAACACCACGTTTAGTCAGGGTCAATGAATTGCTGAAGCGCGAGATTGCGGAGGATATCCACCGCAACTTTTCGCTGTCGGATTTCGATACGGCAGCCGTCACGGTGACGCGCGTCGAGTGCGCACCGGATCTGCGCGATGCCAATGTTTTCATCTCCATCTTCGGGCACGAGGATGACCGCGAGCGCATGATCGCCTACCTCAACCGCCACCGGCAGGAGGTAGTCCGGTTGATGGTCAAGCGCGTGAAACTCAAGTATACCCCGCGCCTGCACTTTGTGCTCGACGAGTCCATCGAAGATGGCGACCGCATCCTTTCGATGCTCGCCGAGATGGAGCGTGAAAACCCCGCCGCCTTCAAGGACGAAGAAGAGAACGATGAGCAACCATAGACGCCCGCGCAGAAGGCGCGAACCCGATCCCTTCGACGGCATCCTGCTCGTCGACAAGCCTACTGACTGGACCTCGCACGACGTGGTTGCCAAGATCCGCAACCACTTCAAGTTCAACAAGGTCGGTCACGGTGGAACCCTGGATCCCCTCGCCACCGGCCTGCTCGTCCTGCTCATCGGCAAGGGCACCAAGCTCTCCGACCGCATCATGGGCGGCGACAAAATCTACGAAGGCACCATCCACCTCGGCGTAACCACCAACTCGCAGGACGCCGACGGCGAAGTGCTGGAGGAGAAGGATGCCTCCCACATCACTCGCGAGCAGGTGGAGGCCGCCATCAAGAACTATCTCGGCGATATCGAGCAGATTCCGCCGATGGTTTCCGCCATCAAAAAGGACGGCGTCGCCCTCTATAAACTGGCACGCAAGGGCAAGGAGATCGAGCGCGAACCGCGCAAGATCCACATCTATAGCTATGAGGTCACCGGATTCGACAACCCGTTCGTCGACTTTCGTGTCAAAAGCACCAAGGGAACCTATGTGCGCACACTGGCGCACGACCTCGGCAACGACCTCGGCGTAGGTGGTAGCCTCCACGCCCTGCGCCGCACCGGCTCCGGGCCGCTCTTGGTTGACAAGGCCCATACAATGGAGGAAATACTCGCCTGCGACCGCGAAACCATTGGTGAAAAGATGATTCTGCTCTCCGACATGATGCAGTAGGGAATAACGAGTAATTTATAATACGTAACCAACAATACTTGACCATCCCGCACCGCCTCGCGTAATTACGCATTACTCGTTACGAATTATCCACCCATGAAAATCATCCACGCATTGGAAGAGTTCTCCGACAGCACCACGCCCGTGTTCCTGGCGGCGGGTTGTTTCGACGGACTGCATATCGGCCACCGCGCCGTGATCCAAGTGGCCATCGACCGCGCGCGCGCCTGCGGCGGCGAAGCATGGATCTTCACCCTCGACCCCCACCCCGCCAAGGTGCTCGACCCCGAGCATGCGCCACCACTCATCTTCACCACCGGCCAACAGCTTCGGCACCTGCAGGAAATGGGTGTGGACGGATGCATCCTCCAGCCTTTCACCGCTGGGTTCATGGAGCAGGAATCGACTGTTTTTTTCGACAACCTCCGCACCCGCATACCTGAACTGGCGGGCATCTCCGTCGGCGAGGACTGGTCGTTCGGGAAGAACCGCTCCGGCACCCCGGCGCTGCTCGCCAAACTATGCGATGAACAGAACATATTCTTTTCCGCCCATCCGGCCGTCTGCTGGCAAGGTGAACGCGTATCAAGCACCCGCATCCGCGAGGCCATCAAGCTCGGCCACTTCGAAGACGTTCTCGGCATGCTCGGCCAGCCCGTCGGCACCATCGGCACCGTCGTGCACGGCGAACGGATTGGTCGGAGCCTCGGCTACCCCACCGCCAACATCGAACCGGAAAACGACATGCTTCCTCCGCGCGGGATCTACGCCGCCCGGTTGCGCGTCGGGCACCTACTCTACAACGCCGCCGCCTACATCGGCCACCGCGGCACTTTCCACGAAAACGAGCCGCAGGTGCTTGAAGTCCACTTGATCGACGAACACGACATCGACCTCTACGGCCAGCAGGTGGAAGTGAGCTATCTCGAATACATACGCGGCGACCGGGTCTTCGAAGACCCCGAAAAACTAAAGGAACAGATCAAGGCCGACCTTGTCACCATCCATTCCGCCTTCCGATAGTTCCCTGGACTTTCCGGAGCCGGCGATGTCCTGCGAAAAAACCAGGTTTTAAAACTTCTTTTGTTGCGGTATACATACCGTCTTTGGCATCAGGATTTCCATAGGGGAAAGGAGGCTCGAGTTGGTTGCAAAAGTGAACACAAATACCGCATCCGGGCGGCGGTGCCGTGGGGTGCCGGATGGCCCGTGCGAACATGCTCCCGCAGATCATTCAACATCTGCGCGAACAGGCCAGCAAGAGCTCGTCGCTGACATGACACAGCACAATTGCCACCTACCCTGATTTGGTGAAGGAACAGGTGGAAGCCTCCTTGGAATATGCCGCCAATGTGGTTGACGAAGAGCAGGTTATCGCCAGGCATCCGCCGCCAAAGGCTATGGCGGGACAAGCTGTCCTACAAGGCGGAATAATTGATTGTCGTTAAATTGGAAAAGGCAATCGATGTAGGACGTGACTCTTCTGAAAAAAGGTCATGTATTTACATAAGGAACTTGCAAAACCCCCGCAATGGTGTGGTGCATGCTTCCATTCCGATGGAGCGTGCCTTCCGCGCAACGTATTCCAGCCAAACGATGCGTGCTCCATCGGAATGGAAGCACGCTACACCATTGCGGCTCTTGCCAAAGGTTCTGCAAGAGACTTAAACATCTACATCCCCTCGGCGGTTTCTTCCCACCGGGCTTCCAGTGTCTGGATTTCGGACTGGATCTTGGCAAGGCGGGCGTTGATGGAGGCAAAGTCGGCATCGCGCCGCGACATCATTTCCTCGGTTAGCGCCACCTGCTCCTCGGTCAGT
>JBDLHZ010000183.1:0-5667 GCA_039715135.1 Verrucomicrobiota bacterium | reverse complement strand
ATGGCGCCGCTGATCGACCACTTTGTCGTCCAGTCGCACATCAAGAAGAGAAACGCTTACGCGAGGGCCCTGAACAATGCGTGAAGACACAAAAACCCTGGTGTTTGCCGCCGTCGTCTGCGTGACCTGCAGCCTGCTGCTTTCCGGCACCGCCGCCGGACTCCGGAGCCGCCAGCAGGCCAACGAAGCATTCGACGTGAAACGGAACATTGTCAAGGCCTTCGGCATCGATATTGGCGGAATGCCCCGTCCGGAAATCGAAGCGACCTTCGAAAAGCACGTTTCCGAAGAAACCGCCGGCGACCTTGCGCTCTTCACCTGGACGGATGAAGGGGCGGACGCCCCTTCCAAATATGCATTTCCAATCTCCGGCAAGGGGCTCTGGAGCATGCTCTATGGATACCTCTCTTTGAACGCCGACCTGGAAACCATCGCGGGCCTTAGTTTCTATAAACACATGGAAACACCGGGGCTGGGTGCCGAGATCGAAAAGGACTGGTTCCAGGCGCAGTTCGCCGGCAAGCGGCTCTACGAAGACGGCGGTGCGGTCGATTTCACAATTGCCAAGCCGGGCACACCGCTGAACGACACTTCAGTCGACGGTATCTCCGGCGCAACCCTCACCGGCAAGGGCGTCCAGGCCCTGATCCGCAAGGACGCCGCCCACTACGCTGAATATTTCAATTCACTAAAAGGGAACCGCGAATGAACGCAAATGGATGCGAATATTTTACGCATTACGGATTACTCGTTAATCAGGGAGGAACGACCTCATGGCTTCCGCTGCAAAAAAACTATTGATGGATCCGTTTTCGAGCAACAACCCGATTACCGTGCAGGTGCTCGGAATCTGCTCCGCGCTCGCGGTGACGGTCAAGGTCGACACGGCCATCGTCATGACGCTTGCATTGACGGCGGTGGTCACCCTCTCCAACGTGGTCATCTCGCTGCTGCGCAACCTGATTCCCAGCGGCATCCGCATGATCGTTGAAATGGCCGTGATCGCCACCCTGGTCATTATCGCCGACCAGCTGCTCAAGGCATTTCTGTTCGACATCAGCAAGCAGCTCAGCGTCTTCGTCGGGCTAATCATCACCAACTGCATCGTGATGGGCCGCGCCGAAGCCTTTGCCCTGCAAAACCCGCCGAAGGAATCGCTGCTGGATGGCCTTGGGAACGGCCTGGGCTACGGCATCATCCTCATTGCCGTCGCATCGATCCGCGAACTCCTCGGCTTCGGCACACTGTTGAACCAACCGATCCTGCCGGAAAGCTACATGGGCAATGGCCTCGTCCTGCTCGCCCCCGGCGCATTCATCATTCTCGGCCTCCTGATCTGGGCCCAGCGCACCATTACAAAATATGTAGAGGAGTAGAACATTGAACCTCGAACATCCAACACTGAACGATGAACCAATCTCTATAGAACAACGACTCCTTCGAAATTCAATATTCGAAGTTCAACGTTCGAAGTTAGGAGTGAAACGACCATGGAACTGTTAAGCATAGCCGTAAAGGCAATCTTCGTTGAAAACATCCTGCTGGCCTACTTCCTGGGCATGTGCTCCTTCCTCGCCTGTTCAAAGAAGGTCGACACCGCCATCGGACTGGGTTTCGCGGTCATCTTCGTCCTGACCATCACCGTGCCGGCCAACTGGTGCATCTACAATTTCCTGCTGGCGCCCGGCGCACTGTCTTGGGTTCCCGGCCTCAAGCTGGACGGGCTGGACCTGAGCTTCCTGACCTTTATCTGCTTCATTGCGACCATCGCATCGATGGTGCAGTTGGTGGAGATGGTGCTCGACAAGTTTTTCCCCAAACTCTACCACGCGCTCGGCATCTTCCTGCCGCTCATCACCGTGAACTGCGCCATCCTCGGAGCCTCGCTCTTCATGGTCGAGCGCGAGTATGGCGTACTGCCCGCCACAGTCTTCGGCTTTAGCTCCGGCATTGGCTGGTTGCTGGCCATCGCCTCCATGGCGGCCATCCGCAAAAAGCTTCGTTATTCACACCTCCCGGCCGGACTGAAAGGCCTCGGCATCACCATGATCATGACCGGTCTCATGGCCATGGCCTTCATGTGTTTCTCCGGAATCAATTTGTAAGGGCGACATGCATGTCGCCCCTGCCAGGGAATGAATCTTATGGAAAACCCAATCATCTACATCGTAGCAAGCGTCGTCGTCTTCACCCTCGTGATCATGTTGCTGGTGATCCTGCTCATGATCGCGTCAAAGAAGCTGGTACCGCAGGGGCTGGCCAAGCTGGGGATCAACGAAGGTGACCGCGAGTTGAAGGTCAAGCCGGGCTCCTCCCTGCTCGCGGCCCTCTCCAACCAAAAGATATTCCTGCCTTCCGCCTGCGGCGGCGGCGGAACCTGCGGCATGTGTACCTGCAAGGTGACCGAAGGCGGCGGCGAACTACTCCCGACCGAAGCCGGGCAGATTTCCAAAGCCGAGGCCAAGGAGGGCTATCGCCTCTCCTGCCAGCTCAAGGTCAAGGAAGACATGACGCTGGAGATCCCGCAGGAAATCCTCGAAATCAAGAAATACGAATGTACCGTCCGCTCCAACGACAACGTCGCCACCTTCATCAAGGAACTCGTCGTTGAACTGCCCGAGGGCGAAAAACTCGACTTCAAGGCGGGCGGATATATCCAGATCGACGTCCCCGCCTACAAGGATCTCTCCTACAAATCCTTCGACGTGGCCGAGGAATATCGCGGCGACTGGGACAAGTTCAAGCAGTGGGATCTGGTGGCCAACAACGACGAGCCCTGCTACCGCGCCTACTCCATGGCCAGCTTCCCGCTCGAAGACGACATCATCATGCTCAATATCCGCATCGCCTCCCCGCCCCCGGGCACCAGCTATCCCCCGGGCGTCTGCTCCAGCTATGTCTTCAACCTCAAGCCCGGCGACAAGATTGTCATCTCCGGCCCCTACGGCGAATTCTTTGCCCACGAGACCGAGCGCGAAATGTGTTTCATCGGCGGCGGCGCCGGCATGGCGCCCATGCGTTCGCACATCTTCGACCAGCTCAAGCGCCTCAAGACCGACCGTGCAATTACCTTCTGGTACGGCGGCCGCTCCAAACGCGAACTCTTCTATCTCGACGAGTTCCAAGCCTTGGAAAAAGAGTTTTCCAACTTTAAGCTGAACATCGCGCTCAGCGATCCGCTGCCGGAAGACAACTGGGACGGCCTCACCGGCTTCATCCATCAGGTTGTGCTCGACGAATATCTCGACAAGCACCTCGATCCCACCGAGATTGAATACTACCTTTGCGGCCCCCCCATCATGCTCGACTGCGTCAAGAACATGACCTACAACCTCGGCGTCGAACCAGAAATGGTCATGGCCGACGACTTTGGGATTTGAGGGTTGATCTTCTGGAGTGCGGTGGCAACCAATGGGCGACACCGCTCTTTGCGCATGAAAAGCGGTGTGGCCTTTTCCGCCTCCACCAAGCTACGGCGGACCAGCCGTAGTCCATGACATAGGCTGGCAGTTCCCACCGCACTCCAGATTTTTCGCACTCCATGCCTCAACGGAAACTTCCCGTTTAATGGGAACGCGGCTGGAAGCGCGCGTCTACATAAAAAAATCCGACCCACAAAACGGATCGGATTACAAACGGGAAAAGGATTGCGGAACGGCTACGATCCAAACTTCCTGCGAATAAACAACCCTAGTCCACTCACCATGGCCACCAGCAGAATGCTGGCCGGTTCAGGAATCTGGGTTATTTCCACACGCATCCCCATTTCACCCCTACTGGAGACTGCGCCAGTCCAATCGATGTAAAAAGTTCCCTCCAGAACAAAGTCCATATCGGAAAGCGGCTCGTCGGAATTGTTGATATGAATATACTGCGGTTCCGCAGTTTCCCCGCAGCCTGCCGCAAAATCATCAATACAGGCTACAAAGCCCTCTAAAGTGAACATGGTATTCGAAATGGATATATCCAAAAATGGTGAGATCAGATCCAGCAAACCGGTTTCTTGCCCATCTATTGCACATATGGCTCGCTCTGGCCGCGATGGATCGTAGTCCAAGAGTAATGAATCTGCGGTTTCAGGCTCACCCCAGTCCAAGAGAGCGGTGTCTCCACTCAATGCATAATCACTGCCGGTTCCCAGTTCCCTGTCACCGTCAGCCCACCCTGAACTTGGTGCTGAAACGATAACCCCGCCCTGTGCAACAGTTGCACAAACGCAAAGAATCAAAACTATATTATATCTCTTCATACTAGCGATATTTCATGGGTGTGCAAAACAGCAACCCATTGCAACCTGCGGAAAAGTAGACACGTATACCACCGAACCTGCGGAAAAGTCAAGGGATTTAGGTAAATAGACTCCAAATACCACAATTCTGTTCAAATCCAACCGAACCTGTTTTTTTGCTTTGGAAGTCGGCAGTCAAAAATCTAATAGAAGACCTTCCAAAGAAAGAGCCCGTGGGGCTGGGCGGTCTGCACCACGGCGGTACGCTTGCCATGCTCTAGAATATCGATGGCCATTTCGGGATCGAGCCGCCCCATGCCGACATGGATCAGGAATCCAGCAAGTCCGCGCACCATCTTGTACAAGAAGCCGTTGCCCTGCACCTCCAAGGTAATGTCGGCGCCGTGTTTGCGGACATGGAACGAGTGGATGGTGCGAATGGTATCCTTGATGGCCACCCTGCGGTTGGCGGCGAAGGGCGCAAAGTCGTGTTCCCCTACCAGCAGCGCGGCGGCGGCTCGCATTCGATCAACGTCCAGCGGCCGGCCTTCCTGCAAGCGATAGAGCCGCTTTGTGGGCGGAACAATCAGGCCGTTATAGATGAAATAGCGGTATTCCTTGCCTACGGCGCTGAAGCGTGCGTGAAAATCGGGCGAAGCCTTCTCGAAGGTCGACACGCGAATATCGCGATCCAACTGCGCGTTGAGGCCGCGCTGGAAATATTTCGGGTCGGCAAGCGGTTTTTTCAGATCGAAATGCGCCACTTGCGCACGGGCGTGCACCCCGGTGTCGGTGCGGCCGGACGACTCGACGCGCACATGCTTCTGGCAGGTCATCTCCGCCAGCAGCCGCTCCAGCTCGCCCTGCACCGTGCGGCGGCGCGGTTGCACCTGCCAACCCGAATAGTTCGTGCCGTCGTAGGCCACCTTGATTTTATAGCGTGTGGACATGGATGCGTAATGTCCAATCATTGAAAGGACTCTGCAAGCCTATTCCCCCGCCAAGCGAGCGGTTTCGGACATTCTTCCATATTCCCCTTCCTGGGTTCCTCTGAAAATGGTACTAGTACTTTTTACTAAAAATCAAATCAACTGGAAGCGGGGCATCATGGCAATCAGCTACACAATCTATCCAGAACGGCAATTCGTCCATGTGATCGGCACCGGCCAGCAAACCATGACCGAGATGATCGACGCGGTCGACGCGGTCGCCGAAGATCCGGCATTCAAGCCCGACTACTGCGTCCTCTTCGATCTTTTCCAAGGCGACTACACCGCCGAACTGCAGGACGGGGATGATTTTGTGGTTGCCCTGAAACGCCGGATGCCGGATTTCCAAAACAAGTTTGCACTGATTGTCCCCCAATACCTGCATGTCTTGGCCAAACTCTATTCGGTTCTCGCCGCCGTTGGCGGTTTCGACCGCATGAGGTGTTTCCT
>JBDLHZ010000182.1:0-5755 GCA_039715135.1 Verrucomicrobiota bacterium | reverse complement strand
GCGATCGTTGCGGGCATGTATGCCTCGGGCATGTCGCCGGAGGAGATCGAGCGGCGGTTCACGTCGCTGAACTGGTGGGATGTGCTCAAGGATCGTTCTCCGCACCAGTTCCTGGACTATCGCAGGAAAATCGACGACAAGCGCTTCATAGGCATGGAGTTTGGCCTCAAGGAGTGGCGAATCGCCTTTTCCCCCGGCGTGGCCTATGGCCAGAAACTCAACAATGTGCTCGAAGCCTTTTCCATCAACAGCGCAGGCATCACCGATTTCGACAAGCTGAACATTCCCTACCGCGCCGTGGCCACCGACCTGCACAGCGGGACATCGGTTGTGTTGAAATCCGGAAGCCTCGCCGAAGCCATGCGTGCGAGCATGGCGGTTCCCGGCGCATTCACCCCGGTCCGCATGGATGGCATGGTGCTGGTGGATGGCGGCATCCTCGACAATATCCCGGTGGAGGTCGTCAAGGGCATGGGGGCCGACATCATCATCGCCGTCGATGTGGGCGCCACGGCCGCCGCCAAGCATGCCGATGGCGATTTCCGCTCCATGGGCGATGTTTTCAGCCGCACCTACTCCCTCATGAAGCGCCCTGCCCAGGAAGAGCAGCTTGCGCTGGCCGATCTGGTCGTCCTCCCCGATCTCCCCGATGCCTCGCCCTCCCAGTTCCATCGGGCGGCGAAAATCATTCCGGCCGGCCGCGAGGCTGCCGGGCAGATGCGCGAACAACTGGATCGATATTCCGTCGACGCTGCAACCTTCCAAACCTACCTGGAAAAGCAACGCCTGCGGCACAGCGAGGAAATTATCGTTACCGACATCAAGATCAGCGGAAACAAAACGGTGCCCCAGAACGTCATCCACAACCACATCAAAACCAAGGAGGGTCCGTTGCGGTTCGAAACCGTGCGCGACGACCTCAACCGCATCCACGGCATGGGCGATTTCCAGACCGTTACCTGCAACCTCGAACCCCGCGACGACGGCTATGGGCTTGACTACAAGACCACCGAAAAATTCTGGGGTCCCACCTATCTCCATTTTGGCATGAAGCTTGAAACCACCACCGACGCCCCTGCGCTCTGGAGCCTGTTGCTCAACTATACGCGCACGCAGCTCAACCCCCTTGGCGGGGAGATCCGGCTCGACCTCGAAGTTGGCGGGCACAAGCGCCATGTTCTTGGCGAATGGTACCAGCCCATTTCACGGTCCGAACGCTTCTTCATCGCCCCGTCGGTCTTCTATTCCGGGGAAGATATCGATTTCTATGCGGGGAACACCGACATTGCCGATATCGAACAGCACCTCGCCTGCGGTGCACTGGATGCAGGGATTAGTTTTTTCGAGTATGGCGAAGCCCGCATCGGCCTGCTCGGGGGGCATGCAAAAGTTAATGGAAACAGCGGAACCAACATTTGGAATGGAGTCAGCGATACCGTCGTGGCCGCCACCGCCCAGCTGCGGCTCGACCAACTCGACGCCCCCATCTTCCCCTCCGCTGGATACCGGATCGAACTCAACGGCATGTTCGCCTCCGAACAGGCGGGGTCGTCCGAAACCTTCAGCAAGCTGGAACTGCAAGCCACCAAACCTTTCACCGTTGGCCGGCATACGGTCGAAACCAGCCTCTCCATCGGCAGCAGCCTGGGGGCGGACCTGCCTTTCTACGCCTTGTTCGATGTGGGCGGGCTCGACAGCTTTGCGGGCATGGCCCCCTACCAGTTGCGCGGCGACTACTACGGCGTCGGCAGCCTTGGCTACCGGTACCGGCTAGGCCGGTTGCCCCCGGCCTTCGGCAATGGAATCTATGCCTTGCTGCGCGGCGATGCCGGGAATGCATGGGACACTTCCGATAACATCCAGGTCGAAGACCTCGACTATGGCGCTCTGGTTGGCCTCGGCGCCGACACCATTCTCGGCACCTGCACCATCGCCATCGGCAAGGCCGAAAGCATCGATCCGCGTTTTTACTTCTTGATTGGAAACACGTTTTAGAAATCCAATTATTCGTGGCGCAGCGCCTCGATCGGATCCATCAGCGCGGCGCGACGGGCGGGATAGATGCCGAAGACGACCGAGACGGTTACCGAAACCGCGAAGGCCACAACAAACGCAGGAATGGTCAGGACGGTCTTAACCTCGGTTGCGACGGTGATGGCCATGGGGATCAGTGCACCGAAAACCAGACCGATCACCCCGCCGGAGAGGGAGAGGATCAGGGTTTCCATCAGGAACTGGAGAACGATGTCGCGCCGCCGCGCGCCAAGGGCGCGGCGGATACCGATCTCGCGCGTACGTTCGCTGACGGTGGCGAGCATGATGTTCATGATACCGATGCCGCCAACGATGAGCGAAATGGCAGCGATGGAACCGAGGACTATGTTGAAAAGGCGGCGGGTTTCGCGCGCCTGACGGATGAGTTCGAGCGGAACCACGATGCTGTAGTCTTCGCCCTTGTGGTTTTTCCGAAGTACGCGGCGGACGGCATCTACCGCCCGCACCACGTTTTCCTGCTCGTCAATGGTCAGGATCAATTCATGCAGCTCGATTTTTTCGAACGTGCCGCCGCCTTCTGCCCATTGGGTGAAGAGATCGCCACGTTTCTGGAGATAGGTGCGTAGCGGGATATAGACGTTCTGGTTTTCACCTTCGAGCCAGAGTTCGCTACCCATCGGCATTTCGGATTGGGCAATATCGCCGACAATTCCGACAACGGTGTAGGCGTCGCGGTCGATATTCAGTGTTCTTCCAATGGGGTCGTATCCGGCGAACAGGATGCGCGCCAGACGCGTGCCGATGACGCAAACGGGGGTGCCGAACTCCATGTCGGCACTGGAGAGGAAGCGACCGCGCACCATGCGATAGTTCTGCACCCGCAGGAACCAAGGCGCCGTTGCAAGCACATCGGTCTGCAACCTCCGCGCCTTGAACTGCACATCGAGCCGAAGCCTCTTGATCGGGGTGCTGGCCACCAGGTTGGGCACATGGCGGGAAAGGCCTTCCGCATCGTCGTAGGTCAGGCCATAGGAGGCAATGAAGTTGCGCTTGGTCTGGGTCGAGTTTTCATCCTTGGGTATCTTGACGCTTTGGATGAGGATATTCCGGCTGCCCATCCGCTGGATCTTCTCCTGGATTTCACGGTTGGCGCCCTCGCCGACACTGAGCATGGCCACCACGGAGCAGACGCCGAAAATAATGCCCAGCATGGTCAGGCCTGCGCGCAGCTTGTACTGGCTCAGGTTCTTGAACGCCAGTTTGGCCATCCGCTCTAGACGCATCGACTTCATGCCTTGGACGCCCCGTTCCATTCATTGGAGATAATCTGCCCGTCCCGGAAGCAAACCACGCGCTGGGCGCGGTGCGCAATATCATCGTCGTGCGTGACCATCACAATTGTTTTTCCTTCGCCGTGCAGTTCGTCGATGAGCTCCAGGATCTCCGCGCCGGTTTTTGTATCGAGGTTTCCGGTCGGCTCGTCGGCCAGTATCAGGATGGGGTCGCATGCCAGCGAGCGGGCAATCGCCACGCGCTGCTGCTGGCCTCCGGAAAGCTCCATGGGCTTGTGCCTCAGCCGATCGGAAAGCCCCATGCGTTCGGCGAGGGCTTCGGCCTTGATGCGCGCCTCGGAGCTCGGCATTCCTTGGTAGAACAGCGGCACCTCGATGTTTTCGAGCACGTTGAGCTGGGGAATCAGGTTGTAGGACTGGAAGATAAAGCCAACCCGCTTCGACCGAATCTCGGACAGTTCGTTGTCGGATTGGTTGGAGATGCTTTCCCCGCCGAGAAGGTAGTCGCCTTCCGTCAGGTGGTCGAGGCAGCCGAGCAGGTTGAGCAAGGTCGATTTCCCCGACCCGGAAGCCCCCATGACCACTGCGTATTCGCCGGGGTCGATCCGCAGGTCGACCCCGTGCAGTGCCATCACCCTCAGCGAACCGCTCACATATTCCTTGGCGGCGTTTCTAAGCTCGACAATGGGAACACTCATTCCGCTTTTCCACTTTTCTTACGCTCTTCCGAAAGCGGGCTCTTCTTCAGCTTGGCGTCGGACTCCAGTTCGACTTCGGCGTAGAGCAGCAGTTCTTCCCCTTCTTCCAGACCGTGGGTGATTTCAATGAACTGCGTGTTGTATTTCCCGATCTCGACTTCGCGCAGTTTCCTGCGCCCGCGCTTGGCGGTGTAGACATAGTGCTTGTCCTTGTTCGAAACGACGGCCTGGATCGGGACATAGAACACGTCGCGCAACTGGTCGGTCACGATCTCGACCGTGGCCGACATGCCCGGCTTTAACTGGGCATCGGTTTCGGTGGTGATATCGATCATGATCGTGTAGGTCTTGACGCCCGAGTTGAACCAGTTCTGCGAATCGGGTACGGCGCTGATTTTTTCGACACGACCGCGCAGAACCAGTCCTGGCAAGGCATCCAGCGTGGCGGCGGCCTCCTGCCCCAGCATGACCTTGTCGATCATTGCCTCGGGGATACCCGCCTTGAGATCCCATGCACTCAAATCCGGAAAGGAAAGCAGGCGCTGGCGGTAGTGGACCGCCGCCCCTTTTTCAATCTTCGGACGGTGGCGTTCCTGGGGATAGAAGACCTGTCCGTCAAAATTGGCGTAGACCTTGGTATTGGCATACTTTTCCTCGCGGGTGACAAGTTGGTTTTCCGCGATTTCGAGCCGTGTCTTCTTCGACTCCAGCGCTGCTTCCTTGCGCAGCACCTCGGATGCGTACGATTTCTTGAGCCGCTCCAGCGCCGACTCGTTGTTCGCCACTGCATTTTTCTTTTCCTTGAGCTGCTTGATGTAGGTGTAGCCCTGAAGGATTTCCAGATCCTTGGTCTTGTTCCGCACCTCGATTTCCTTGCGGTCGACCGCCAATTGATCGGATTCGAGCTCCTGCCGGTTGGAATATCCCTTGTCGTAGAGTTCCTTGGTGCCTACCAATTCGCTACGTGCCTGTTCTAGTTCCGATTTTGCCAAGGTAATGCCGGACTCCGCCTTGAGCACCAGTTGCGGATATTCCGCCTCGGTGTATTTCTTCAAATCGAGCTTGGAGAGTTCCACTCTCAGTATGGCGCTTTCGAGATCGGTGGCATGCTTCAGCCGGGAGATCTCCATCTCCTCCCGGGCGTGCATCAGGTCGGCCTTGGCATTGGCCACGGTCGACCTCTGGTTAAGATACTTTTCCCTCAACTGGCTCGACTCCAGTTCAATCAGGAGCTGGCCGTTGGTTACCGAGGAGCCGTCTTCGACAATCTCGACAATTTCCGCATCGTGATGGGCATCGTTGTGGATATCCCGGCTAACCTTGGCCTTGAGTTCCCCCGCCTGCAGGATGCTCACCACCAGGTCGCCGCGCTGCACACGGCAAAAGTGCGAGTTGGCGGGATCGATCCGCCCGGATCCCTTTCCCGGATTGAGGACGAGCGCAACGGCAACCGCCACAACGATGCCAACGGCAACCTTGCCGCTACGGCGTTGCCACAGGTTCTTCAGCATTTCCATCAGCCTGTTCATACCACATTCCCTTCGGGTCGATTTCAAAGCGTTCGATCGTGTTCCAGAAGCGCAGGCGGTTGATGGTGTAGTCCACCAAGGCGCTGGTTGCTTCGTTCTTGGAGCTCAGCAGGTCGTCCTCCGCGTCGAGCAGGTCGCGCGTCAGCGCCTTGCCCTGCTTGAGCAGCAGCGTGGTGTTTTCCACCCGCCGCCCGGAGAGCTTCACGCTCAGCAGGCGGTTGTTGTAGACCGAGCGGTTGCG
>JBDLHZ010000181.1:0-5761 GCA_039715135.1 Verrucomicrobiota bacterium | reverse complement strand
GGGGGTTCGGCCTCCGCCACCTCGTTCGTGGCCGTGGCGCTATCCGCCAGCGAGTCCACGAATTCCAGCATTTCCGTTGCATCGTTCGTGGATGCGGCACTTTCGACCTCGTTTGTTGCCGCGGCATTTTCGACTTCGTTGGTCTTCTGGCTCATGAAGCCGAAAACGGCCGGGTTGTGCCATTGCGCCGTTGCATCGTGGACCGATGCCGCATTCGCGCCCGCCATGCCCATTGCCCGCGCCCCGACAAAGGCAAACTGCTCCGCCGCCGCGCCATGTACCACGGCCAATGCAATAGCCACGACACCCATCCTGTTGATCCTGTTCGTACACATTTTATTTCCCCTTTTCACTTGGTTCTCCTCGTCTTGAGGAATGGATCGTATCGCACGGATTCGCGTCTGGCAACCCCTCTGTTCATTAACCCAAACTACTTGTAAAACCCCTTCCGATGTGGTGCGCGCTTCCCGTCTGCGGGAGCGTGCTTGTCGCGCAATGTGTTCTGCCCGGACGAGGCGTGCTCCATCGGAATGGAAGCACGCGCTACACCGTTGCGGATTTGGCTAAGATTTTGCAAGCAACCCATATATTCTAGGTTCATTACCCCCGCATTTGTGCATTCGGCAAACAGGGCCTATGCGTGCAGGAGCACCTTGTCGACGCGGGCGATTTCGAAGGTGCGGCGGGGGCGGGGCGAGAGGTTGGCGATGGACATGGAAACGCCTTCCTCCTGCGTGGCCTTCTTGAGGGCAATAAGGAACCCGAGGCCGGAGCTGTCGATGAAGTCGAGCTGGGCGGCGTCAACCGAAACCGTCTTGAGGATGCCCTGTTCCTTCAACTCGTGATGGACAAATTCGGCCTGTTTTTCGAAATCCGGCAGCGTTGCGGCGGTGAGCTCCATTGGCAGGTCCAGTGTCAGCAAGCCTTCTTCGTAGACCGTCCCTCCGTCGCGATGCTTGGTCAAATTCTGGATGATGGAGACCAGTTCATCCATGCGGGTGGCGGTATCGAAATAGTCGCTCAGGCGGCAGGTATCGAGCAGGCGCCGCACCTTGGGGCGGGGGGCGTAGAGGATCAGGCGCGTTCCCCTTGCCCGGCAACGCTTGTTCACTTCCAGCAATGCGCCCAGCTCCAGGCTGTCGAGCCACGGAACCGGATGGATGTCGAGGATGATGTTGTTCGCCGCGGCGGCACCCAGCCCTTCAACAAATTGCCATGCGGCATCCTCGGACTCCAGTTTCTGGAATTGCTCTACAACCGCGCCAAGGGTTTCGAGTTGCTCCACGGCGGCCTGATCCAGGGGATGGAATCCGCCGGGCTTGTCGGGCAGCCGGCGAATTCTCCACATTTGGCGGCTGGCGGACAATAGAAAGCGCGTGTTGGCCACGTAGCGGGCAAACAGTCGGCGGGGGTTGAAACACATGCGCCAAAACCATTCCAGATAGCACTTTTGCATCCAAACCGGTGCCCGTTTTTGCTTGCCGGTGATGAAGTCGAGCGACCCCCCCACCCCGATCGAAACCGGCACGTTCCAGCCACGCACATGCATGCTGATGAATTTGTCCTGCTTCGGCACCCCCAGCGCGACAAACAAGAGATCCGGACGGGCGCGTTCGAGGCGCTGCAGGATGTCCCGGTGATCCATCTCCAAAAGCGGGGCGTAGGACGGGGAATAGGTTCCCGCAACCTTCAGCTTCGGGTGGCGGGCTTTCAGGACCTCCAGGGCCTCCTTTGCCACGCCATCGGCCGAACCGAGACCGTAGACACTGAATCCCTCCCGCGCGGCGCGCTCCGCCAGCATCGGCACGAGATCGCTACCCGTTACCCGGTTTTTCAGGCGGGGGCCGAAAAACGGTGAAAGCTTCACGATCGGGAACCCATCGGCGATCACCAGGTCGGCATCGATCAGCAGGCGCTGCAGTTCGGGATCGCGCCACGCCTTCGTCACAAAATCAAGGTTGGCCGTGGCAATGTTGGCCGGCCGGCCGGAACGAATCCGCTCAACGACCCATTCAACCGCCTCGTCGAAGTCCACGTTGTGGAACGGAACCCCGAAGATTGCCAGTGGCACGGGAGCTGGATCATGGTTGCCCATAACGACAGATGCTACCGCCCGGCAGCGGAAGATACAAGTTTTTCCAATAATCGAAAATGCTTCCAATAGCGGGAGGGAGTGAACAAAGGGAGCGATAATCCCTGCTTGAGGGGCGGGGGGAAATGCAGTAGGTTGCCCCCTCGTTTTACAAACTCGGAAAAAAGCATGAATTGGTTTTTGAAAAAGATACTCGGCTCCAAGAACGAGCGCGACCTGAAAAAGATGCAGCCGCTGGTGGCGCGCATCAACGAATTCGACGAGGAATACAAGGCGTTGAGCGACGAGCAGTTGAAGGTCAAAACGGACGAGTTCCGCCGCCGCCTGCAGAATGGCGAAACGCTCGAAGACGTTGAATGCGAAGCCTTCGCGGTGGTCAAGAACGCGGCACGGCGCTTGTGCGGGACAACGGTCGAGGTTTGCGGCCACCCGACCGACTGGGAAATGGTGCATTTCGACGTGCAGCTCGTCGGGGGCCTGGCAATCCACAAGGGCATGATCGCCGAGATGGCTACGGGCGAAGGCAAGACCCTCGTCGCCACCCTTCCGGTCTATCTCAACGCACTGGCCGGCAAGGGCGCGCATGTGATCACCACCTCCGACTACCACTCGCAGCGCGACTCCGAATGGATGGGGCACCTCTACACTTGGCTCGGCCTCAGTGTCGGCTGCCTCAAGAACATGATGCCCCCGCCCGAGCGGCGCGAAATGTATTTGCGCGACATCACCTACGGCACCAACTCCGAATTCGGCTTCGACTACCTGCGCGACAACATGGCCTACAGCCGCGAAGACATGGTGCAGCAGAAGGGCCACAACTTTGCCATCGTCGATGAAATCGACTCGATCCTCATCGATGAAGCGCGCACACCGTTGATTATTTCGGGCCCTGCCCCCTATTCCTCGACGCAGTACAGCGAGCTGCAACCCGCCGCATCGCGCCTCGTGCGCCGCCAACGCGACTTCTGCACGCGCCTGCTCACGGATGCCAAGAAGCTGCTCGAGCAAGACGAGGAGTACGAAGCCGCGCTGAAGATGTACCAGGTGTTCGAGGGCATGCCCAAGAACAAGCAGCTCATGCACATGGTCGAGGATGTCAAAATCCGCAAGATGCTTGAGAAAATGCAGATGGAAATGCTCAAGAAGGAGCGCGAGGCCCAGGCGCGCGAGCTACGCCAGGAACTCTTCTTCACCATCGACGAAAAGGGCCACGATGCCGGGCTGACGGAAAAGGGCTGCGCCGAGCTCAACCCGAAAGATCCCGAAATGTATGTCCTGCCCGACATGGTTACGGCCATGTCCGAGCTCGACGGCGAGACCGACCTCTCGCCCGAGGAGATCATGGAGAAGCGCCGGGCCATCCAAGAGGAGTTTGCCATGCGCAACGAGCGCGTCCATGCGGTCGACCAGCTGATCCGCGCCTACAGCGTCTACGAAAAGGACGTCGACTACGTGGTGCAGGACAACCAGGTCGTAATCGTCGACGAGCATACCGGTCGCCTGATGGCCGGCCGCCGCTGGAGCGATGGACTGCACCAGGCCGTCGAGGCGAAGGAAGGCGTGAAGATCGAGCGCGAAACGCAGACGCTCGCCACCATCACCATCCAAAACTATTTCCGCATGTACGACAAACTCTCCGGCATGACCGGCACGGCCGAAACCGAGGCCGACGAGTTCCATCAAATCTATAGCCTCGATGTGATGGTCATTCCCACCAACCGCCCCGTGCGGCGCGTCGACCTCAACGACCAGATCTACAAGACCCAGCGCGAAAAGTTCAAGGCGGTCATCGACGAAATCAAGGCCGCGAATGTGCGCAAGCAGCCGGTGCTCGTCGGCACCGTCGCCGTGGAAACCTCGGAAGTCCTCAGCCGCATGCTGCGCCGCGAAAACATTGTCCACAACGTGCTCAACGCCAAGAACCATGCGCGCGAGGCCGAAATCGTGGCCAACGCCGGCCAGCCCGGCGCCGTGACCATCGCCACCAACATGGCCGGCCGCGGAACCGACATCAAGCTCCACGAAAGCGTGGTCTATCTGGACGACAAGGACGTCAAGTCGAAGACATTCTCGCTGGAAACCAAGGTCGACGGCAAGTCGGTGCGCAAGTTGCTCGAAGAGAAGCCCTGCGGCCTCTACGTCATTGCCTCCGAGCGCCACGAGTCGCGGCGCATCGACCGCCAGTTGCGCGGTCGCTGCGCACGGCAGGGCGACCCCGGTGTATCGCGCTTCTACGTCTCGCTCGAGGACAACCTGATGCGCCTGTTCGGCTCCGACCGCATCTCCACCATCATGGAAAAGCTCGGCATCGAGGAAGGCGAGGTGCTGGAGCACCCCTGGCTGAACAAGTCGATCGAAACCGCCCAGCGGCGCGTCGAGCAGCAAAACTTTTCCATCCGCAAGCGCACGCTCGAATACGACGACGTGATGAACAAGCAGCGCGAAAAAATCTATGGCTTCCGCTCCGAGACCCTGCAAAACGAAGATACCCGCACCCAGCTCTACTATGCCGTCGAGGAAATCATCGCCAGCCGCGCCATCGACGCCGTGGACTCCAAGAGCGATGCCGGCTTCCATGAGTTCGTCACCTGGACCAACACCACCTTCCCGCTTGGCCTGCGCGAAAAAGACCTGCCGGAGGAAAAGACGGTCGACAACCTGATCGATCTCGTGCTCGACCGCGTAAAGAAGGCCTACGAAATCAAGGCCCTCCACGAAGATCCAGAAGCCCTTCAACGCCTGGAACAGCATTTGATCCTACAGGCGGTCGACGAACACTGGCAGGAATATCTGCGTAGCATGGACGGTCTGCGCGAAGGCATCGGCCTGCGGGCCTACGGGCAGCGCGACCCGATCGTCGAATACAAGCGCGAGGCCTACAACCTCTTCATGGATCTGATGGACCGCATCTACGAGGAAATCGCCAACGCCATGTTCCGCTCCGCCACCTCGGCGGGCGCCATGGAGGAGTTTTTCCAATCGCTCTCCGGCATGCAGGTGCACCACGAAGCTTCCGCCCTTGCCGCAGCAGCGGCACAGGCCGCCGCATCGCCGCAACAGCGCGCGCCGATGGGTGCGCCGCCGCCCGGCATGGCGGCCCCGAAACCCACCGCACCGATCCGCCGCGATGTCCCGAAGGTCGGCCGCAACGACCCCTGCCCCTGCGGCAGCGGACGCAAATACAAGAAATGCTGCGGTGCTGAATAGGTCTTGTATTTCCTACCACGGAGACACAGAGGCACTGAGAGCTTGATCATGAAAAACTCCGTATCTCCGTGTCTCTGCGGTGGAAAAAACATCCCCGAAACCATCCGTGAAACGATCAAGTGCCGCAACCTGATCCCCGACGGCGCAAAGGTTGTTGTCGGGGTTTCGGGCGGGGCGGACTCGGTCGCACTGCTACGGGCGGTGCATCAACTCAAAATCCCCTGCACGGTGGCGCACCTCAACCACCAACTGCGCGGCGCGGAATCCGATGCCGATGAACGGTTTGTGCGGGAACTGGCCAGCGAACTGGGGCTGACCATCGTCGTGAAAAGCGCGGATGTGCGTGGCTTGGCTGAAACCAGTGGCCTGTCGATCGAGATGGCGGCGCGGCAGGCGCGGCACGATTTCTTTGCGGAGTTCGAGGATTCCATTATTGCCCTCGCCCACCACGCGGATGACCAG
>JBDLHZ010000180.1:0-5770 GCA_039715135.1 Verrucomicrobiota bacterium | reverse complement strand
TGCGGACAACCATCTGCTGGCGGTCAACAAACCGGCAGGTTTGCTTTCGCAAGACAGCGGCACGGGCTTGTGCAATCTGGAGGATTGGGCGCGCGAGTGGGTGCGGGTTGATAAAAGCAAGATGGGCAATGTATTCCTTAACGCAGTGCATCGGATCGACAAGGCCGTTAGCGGCGTCGTACTTTTTGCCCGCACCAGCAAGGCGCTCTCGCGCCTCAACGAAGATATCCGCAAGCGCAACTGCAGGAAGATCTATCACGCGCTGGTTGAAGGAATGCCCGAGAAATCGTCCGCCGAACTGGTTCACTGGCTTACGCACGAGCACCACCGCGCCGAGGTTTGCCGGGAAGGGGACAAGGGAGCGCAGCGCGCCGTCCTCCGCTACCGGACACTCAGGCAGGTGGGGGAACTGGCTCTGCTCGAAGTCGATCTTGAAACCGGGCGCTACCACCAGATCCGTGCGCAACTCGCCTCTATCGGATGCCCGATTGCGGGCGACGAAAAATATGGCGCCGGGCTTGTGTCGACGGAAAAGGATATTGCGTTGCACCACGCCCATCTGGAAATCACCCATCCCACCACCCGCGAACCCCTCGCCATGAAGGCTCCTTATCCAAACAACTCGGAGTGGTGGGTGCGGTTGTAGGGTCTTGGCAATCCACCTTCGGTTAACGGTTGCAAAGCCGCTTTTTCCGTGTAGCATGCCCCTTTTATATATTTTCAGAGGAACATCTATGGCTAAAGAGGAATCAATCGAGGCGGAAGGCGTAGTGAAAAAAGTGCTGCCCGCCACCATGTACCGGGTCGAACTGGAGAACGGGCATGAAATCCTGGCGCATATCTCCGGAAAGATGCGCAAGCATTTCATTCGTATCGCCGTGGGCGACAAGGTGACGGTCGAAATCTCCCCCTACGATCTCGAAAAGGGGCGCATCACCTTCCGCCACCGCAACTAGCGGGAACTCGCCATGGCGAAGCGGAGCGTCTGGGGCAGCAAGGTCGGTTTCCTGCTGGCCGCCATTGGATCGGCGGTTGGGTTGGGCAACATCTGGCGCTTTGGCTACATGGCCTATGAAAACGGCGGCGGTGCCTTTCTTGTTCCCTACGCCGTGGCGCTATTGCTCGCCGGCATTCCGCTGATGATCCTCGAATACGTCCTCGGGCACCGCGAAAAAGCCTCTCCTCCGCTGGCATTCGCCCGTATCAATCGCAAGTGGGAAACCATCGGCTGGTGGATGCCGGTCGTTGCCTTCTTCGGCATTACCCTCTTCTACGCCGCCGTCATTGGCTGGTGCATGAACTATTTTGTTTTTTCGTTTAACCAGGCGTGGGGCGCCGATACCGGCGCATTTTTCATGGACACCTTCCTTCAGGTCTCGGATTCGCCATTCGAACTCGGCGGTATCCGCTGGCCGATCCTCGCCGGAACCGTACTGACGTGGGGGATCAGTTGGGCCATCTGCTACCGCGAGGTCAACCACGGCATTGAAAAAGCCAGCATGGTTTTTATGCCGCTACTCGTCGTCCTTACCCTGGTTCTGGTTGGCTGGTCGCTGCAACTTGAAGGTGCGTGGACGGCCATTAAGACCCACTACCTTTCGGCTGACTGGGCCAAAATAAATCCGCTAACAATGGGCGGAAGCAAGGTGTGGGTCGCGGCATTTGGCCAGATCTTCTTCACCCTCTCACTCGGCTTCGGCATCATGATTACCTATGCCAGCTACCTGCCGAAAAAGACCGACATCGTCGGCAACGCGCTCATCACCTCTGTCCTGAACTGCCTCTATTCCTTCATTACCGGCTTTGCGGTTTTCGGCACCATTGGCTTCATGGCGGCCTCCAAGGGCGTCCCGTTCGAGAAAGCCATCACCAGCGGTCCGGGGCTGGCGTTTGTGGTCTATCCCGAAGCGATCAACCAACTGCCGGCCGGGCAAACGATCTTTGGCCTGCTGTTCTTCCTCGTGCTCATCATGGCCGGGCTATCCTCCGCCATCTCGCTGATCGAGGCCTTTTGTTGTTCGCTCATCGATAAATTTAGCTTCAGCCGCAAGAAAACCGTCACGGTCGTTTGCCTGGTGGGTTGCCTCGGCAGCGTGATCTTTACCACCCGCGCCGGGTTGTGGATTCTCGATATCGTCGACCACTTCGTAAACAACTATGGCCTCGTCACCGGCGGCATTGTCGAATGCCTGTTGGTTGGCTGGGTGCTCAAGGCCTCCGTTGCCCGCCGCCATGTCGACAAGGTAGGGGGATTGAAACTATCCAGATTCTGGGATGTGCTGGTTCGCTTTGTTACTCCGTCCATTTTGATCGTCGTGATTGGCTTTGCGCTCTACAGCGAATTCAGCGGGAACTATGAAGGCTATTCCACCAAGGCATTGCTTGGTTTGGGTGCGGGCTGGCTGATCGCCGCCCTCGTCATCTCCGTGATTCTCATGCGCTACCCGTGGAGCAGCACCAAGCTTGTCCACGAACATGAGCCGGAAGAAGACCATCTTTTAGTGTAGAACGAGCGTCTCGCTCGTTTAGGCAAGCGGGACGCTTGCTCTACTTCAACGTCGTCCGCCGTCCCTCAAAATCAATGCGCCCTTCGGCGATCCACTGCAATGCCTCGGGATACGCAATGTGCTCCTGTACGTGAAGCTTTCCCATCATGCTTTCGAGCGTGTCCGAATCCTCGATGGCGATGATCTTCTGGTTGATAACCGCGCCGGTGTCGACACCCGCATCGACAAAGTGGACGGTGCAGCCGGTAAACTTTACGCCATAGTCGAACGCCTGCTTGCCGCCATCCAATCCGGGGAAGCTCGGCAGCAGGGAGGGGTGGATGTTGACTATGCGGCCTTTGAATGCGTTGAGCAGGCCATCCTTCACGATCCTCATGAAGCCCGCCAGCGCAATAAAGTCGACACCGTGCTCTTCTAAAATCCCGAGTACCTTTTGCTCAGCCTCGCCGTCGAGCTTGGTTTTGAACGGGGCGCAGTCGAAATGGATGGCCGGAATGTTATGCTTCCGGGCGCGTTCGAGAATAACCGCATCCTCCACGTCCGACAGGATGCACTTGATCTCCGCGTCCAGCGTTCCCGCCTCCACGGCATCGATGATTGCCTGGCAGTTTGTTCCCGACCCCGATCCAAAAATCGCCAATTTCAACATCTCTCGCTCCGTTTATTTAACCACGAAATACACCAAATACACGAAAACCAGTCCTGAATAGTTTCGTGTGGTTCGTGTATTTCGTGGTTCATCTCGTTTGTTTTCTGTGAATTAGTGGAGATTAGTGGTTTATGAATTTCGGTGGCAAAGATATTATCCCGTGAATTTCCAAATCAACCAAAGACAGGGACATACCATGCATCTTAAAATCAAGCCGCTCAACGATACCGCACGCGAAATCTATTCCGACCACGGCCACTTCCACGAAGGCGACGCCGGCCTCGACCTCTACGTACTCGAAGATATCGTCATCGAACCCGGCGAAACCAAGCCGATCAAGCTAGGCATTTCCTGCGAGCCGGAGGACGGCCGCGCCTATTTCCTTATGCCACGCTCCAGTATCTCCAAGACGCCGCTACGCATGGCCAACTCCGTCGGCCTCATCGACGGCGGCTACCGCGGCGAGCTGATGGCCATGTGCGACAACATCAAGGATTCCACCTACACCGCCGAAAAGGGCCAGCGCCTCTTCCAGATCGTCGCCTGCGACTGCACCCCGATCTATTATGAAATGGTCGAAGAACTCTCGGAGACCACCCGTGGTGCGGGGGGATTTGGCTCCACGGGAAAATAAGTGAGATAAAGTATTGTGCAAGACATGTTGTTTTGGAACAATGTCTGCGCAATGCAAAAAGGTGGCAGGCAGCTTGGGAATTCCGTTTTGTTCGGGCGTGTTGTATCGATTCTCGAAGGGGCGCGTTCAAACGTCGTACGTTCCGTCAACTCCGAAATGGTCGTCGCCTACTGGCTGATCGGGCGTGAGATTGTAGAGGAGATCCAACGCGGGGAAGGGCGTGCGGAATATGGGTTGCAGCTACTGAAGACCTTATCCGAAAAGCTGAATACACACTTCAAAAAGGGTTTTTCAGTTCAGAATCTGGAGCTCTTTCGTCGGTTCTATCTAGCCTTTCAAGACCGAAATTTGGATGGATGTGGCGATGCGGATAAAAATCCTACACACTGTGTAGGATATTCGGCAGGATTCGTGCCAAGCCTTGGCTGGTCGCACTACCGGGCACTAATGCGGGTGGAACATCCGGCGGCACGGGCGTACTACGAGCGTGAAGCCGCTTCTAATGGCTGGAGTGTCCGGCAGTTGGAGCGCCAGATCCATACGCTGTTTTTCGAGCGGTTGCTCAAAAGTTCGGAGCGCGAAAAAATGGAGGCGCAGCTGGCGGCGGAACCAAGCGAGCTAAAGCCAATCGATGTTATCAAGGATCCCTATGTCCTCGAATTCCTCGATTTGCCGGAGGCGCACCAGCTGACCGAAGATGCGCTTGAGAACGCGTTGATCAATGGACTTCAGCAGTTCCTGCTGGAACTGGGAAGCGGCTTCTCCTTTGTTGCCCGGCAGATGCGCATTACCTTGGAGGGCGATCATTTCTATCCCGATCTGGTTTTCTACCACATCCGCCTGAAATGCCATGTGGTGGTTGACCTCAAGCTGGAAAAGCTGGTGCACGGCGATGTGGGGCAGATGCAGCTTTATGTGAACTACTTCGACCGGGAGGTTCGCGGCGCGGACGACAACCCAACCGTCGGGCTGCTGCTTTGCACGGAAAAGAACGATTCGATGGTTCGCTACATTCTGGGCGAGGAAAACAAACAGGTCTTTGCATCCAAATACCAGTTGGCGCTTCCGACCAAGGAGGAGCTGGAAAAGGAACTGCGCAAGGAACGGTTGATGATCGAAGAAGGCATTGAACAATACGGGGCAAGATAGGAGAATGCCTGAAGAAACCAAGCAGCTTGAATATTCGATCAAACCGCAAGCCCTGCGCGTTTGCGACATGCCTGCGCAACTGCGGCCGCGCGAGGAGTTCGAGCGCGTTGGGGCGGAAAATGTTTCCGATGCCGTGCTGTTGGCCCTGATTCTCCGTACCGGAACCAAGGGAATGAATGTGGTGGAGGTCTCCCAGCGGCTACTCTCGGCGTTCGGTTCACTCACTGCCTTGGCGAAGGCCTCGGTCAAGGAGTTGCAGGCCATCGACAGCATTGGCCCGGTCAAGGCGCAGATGATCAAGGCCGCGATGGAGCTGGCGCAGCGGCTCACCCGCGAGAGCATCGGTGAAAGCCCGGTCGTGGCCACGCCCGTGCAGGCCACCGCCGTCCTGCGCGAACGCGCGCGCGTTTTGCAGACGGAAGTCTTCTGGGCACTGATGCTCGATTCCAAGAACCGCCTGATCGGCGAGCCGAAGCAGATCAGCCAAGGCACGCTCAACAGCAGCCTGGTGCATCCGCGCGAACTATTCAAAAAGGCTGTCGAACACTCCTGCGCCGCCATCATCCTTGCCCACAACCATCCGTCCGGCGATCCGACCCCCTCGTCCGAGGACATCAAGATCACCAAGCAGCTCATTGGCGCAGGCGAGGTCATGGGCATCAAGGTGCTCGACCACATCGTCATCGGGCATCGGAAACATGATGCCGGTTCCGACTTCCTCAGTCTCCGTGAGTCGGGTTTGGTAAAATTTGGGTAAAAAGATTTGGAGTGCGGAGACCCCGTCTCCGCTTTGGAATTCGCCCGAAGCTTCGGGATGCTTTAAAAGCGCCG
>JBDLHZ010000179.1:0-5821 GCA_039715135.1 Verrucomicrobiota bacterium | reverse complement strand
TTCCCCATTTGAATGGACTCCGCTCGCACGGCACCGCTTTCCCTTCGGGTGAAGCGGTACTACACCAAACAACAGATGACGAGACCGGTACAACGGGAAATTCGAGTCCCCTTAGCGGGTTTCTCGTTCCAGCTTTTCCCGACTGAATTCGATCGCCTTGAACCCGACCCCTTCCAAGGGGTGGCCTTCCACCATTTGCTCGACGACCAGCCGATTGGTCATGGCCGGCTCATACTCGGGATCGATTTCCAAGGCGCGGTCCAGCTCGGCGAGCGCATCGGCCTTGTGGCCAAGGTTGGCGAGACACAACCCCATGTTGCCATGCGTGGGCGCGTTGCGGTCGTGACAGGCGATAGCCGCCCGAAAGCCATCGAGAGCGGCTTCCCACCGGCGCTCCTCCATAAGCTCGAAGGCGCGGTTGAACTCCCTGGACGAGGCGATGTAGCTGTCGAGATCCACGCCTTCATTCTCCATGATCACCTTGGCCATGTGTTCAAGCTGCGATTTTGCGGATTGGTAGTATTCCTCTTCAGGGTCGCCATATTCCACCGCTTTGCGGAAGGCCTCTGCCATGCTACCGAGTTGGCAGATTTTTTGATAGGCCACGGCCATGTTGAAGTGGGCTTCCGGAAAGTATGGCAGGATGGCGACGGCCTTCTTGAACCACTCAACGGATTCGCCATGGTTTCCGGCCATGCCGTACAACGTTCCCATGCCATAGCATACGTCGTGGTTGCGCGGGTATTCGCCGACCAGTTTCTCCATATCCTCGAAAGCCTCGTCGAACCGCTCATCCAAGGCCAAATCCAAGGCGGCATCGACGGCATCCTGGGCTTCGGGATTGATTTCGGCGATAAAATGGCCGTCGGGCAGGTTGTTCGCCCGCCAACGTTCCGCCTCGTGGCGGAGAGCTTCGATGTAGTGCGGGCAATCACCGCAGGGATTCCCCCGCATTTCCGCGCAGCAGCGGGAGCAGATGGTTTCATCCCCTTTCAAATGGCAGTCGCGCCTGGGCTTGCCTTGATTGCAAACCGGACATTTTTTCTTCATTGAGAAGAACCTCGCATCTGTTTTTCATACGTCTGTTGCTTTAAACACGACCCCCGTTTCACGAATCAGCGCTTTCCTCATTTAGGAACAGCTTGTATTCCACGCCGTCGACAAGGGCTTCCCACGAGGCTTCGATAATGTTTTCCGAAACGCCGACCGTACCCCACGTGGCATCGCCGTCGGACGACTCGATGACTACGCGGGTTTTCGCCGCCGTGGCCTCCTCGGGGTCGAGAATGCTCACGCGGTAGTCCGCCAAATGTACGCCGTCGATGCTCGGATAGAATTTTGCAAGTGCCCGGCGCAACGCCATGTTGAGCGCATCCACCGGGCCATCGCCCTCGCCAACCGCGGCAACTTTCTCGCCGTTCACCTTCAGCTTGAGCGTCGCCTCCGAAAGGCACGGCTCGTCCTTGCTGCGCTTCTCGACGATTACGCGGAAGCCTTCGAGCTCGAAAAAGCTCCTGTGCTCCTTGAGCACCTTCTTGATCAGCATTTTGAACGAGGCATCGGCCGTCTCGTAGACATAGCCGCCCTTCTCCATCCTTTCCAGGGTCTGGAGAATGTCGCGCACCTCCGGCGACTTGCGGTCAATGTTGTCCAACCCCATCTCGATCAGCTTTTCCATCACATTGCTCGCGCCCGAAAGCTCGGAGATCAGGATGCGGCGGGTGTTGCCGACCGACTCCGGCGGCACATGCTCGAAGCTCTGCGACACCTTGCGCACGCCGTCGACATGCATGCCGGCCTTGTGCGCAAAGGCGCTGTCGCCGACAAACGCGGCGCGCTGGTTGTCGCGCAGATTGGCCTGCTCGTTCACAAACTGGGAAACCAGCTTGAGATTCTTTAATTGCTCAAGATCGGCCAAGCAGGTCTTGCCGGTTTTCAAGTTGATGTTGGCCGCCACGGAAACCAGGTTGCAGTTGCCGCAACGCTCGCCAAAACCGTTGATCGTGCCCTGCACCTGGACGGCACCCGCACGGACGGCCTCCAGCGCGTTGGCCACACCCAGTTCCGAATCGTTGTGGGTATGGATGCCGACGGCCACATCGAACTTTTCGCGAACAAGCGTGGTTATTTCGAACATTTCGTGCGGCAGGCGGCCGCCATTGGTATCGCAAAGCGCCAATACATCCGCCCCGCCCTTCGCGGCGGCCTCCAGGGTTTGAAGGGCATATTCCGGATTGTCGAGGTAGCCATCAAAAAAGTGCTCGGCGTCATAGACGACCTCCTTGCCGTTTTCCTTCAGGAAACGGCTGGTATCCTCGATCATCGCCAGATTTTCCTCCGGCGTGGTTTTCAGCACCTCGGTCACATGCAGCAGCCAGCTCTTGCCGAATATGGTGCACACCCCCGTATCGGCCTCGAGCAGGGCCTGCACGCCCTTGTCGTCCTCGACCTTCGTGTTCGCGCGGCGGGTGCTGCCGAAGGCCGCAATCTTTGCATGCTTGAGTTGTTCCTTCTTGATCTCCTTGAAGAAGGCCATGTCCTTCGGGTTCGAGGCCGCATAGCCGCCCTCGATGTAGTCCACCCCGAACGCATCCAGCATTTTCGCCACCTGGATCTTCGCGACAGGGGAAAAGGTCACCCCCTCCGCCTGTGCGCCGTCGCGCAACGTCGTATCGTATATAAAAACCTTGTTTTCAGCACTCATGGTTATCCACCTGCTCTAAAGGCCAAAAACATACCCCAGCCTCCAAAGCCGAACCAAGCCCGAAGCCCCATTTTTTGGCAGATAATGGGAAGGGGTATTCCACAAATGAGATCGAAAGAAGTACAGCCTGAGCTTAGGACTTCCGAGTCCGTAGAGCTGGCTACCGCCAGAACGGCCGCGCACGCAGAGCCGGTTCCACAGCTTCGCCTGCACGTGAGTTGCCCCGTTGGGGCACAACGTGCCTCCTCACGGGGAGCCCCGGCTATACTTAAAACCCCTAAGCAAAGAAAGCTTCGCCGAGGGCGTGGACAGCCTTTTTGCGGTCGATGTCCTTGACGGCGAACATCATGCTGATTTCGGAGGCGCCCTGGTTGATCATTTCAATGTTTACACCGGCGTCGCCGAGGGCGTGGGCGGCCTTGGCGGCCATACCGACGGCATAGTGCATGCCCTCGCCCACGACCATGAGCAGCGCAAGACCATGCTCGACACTGACGTTGTCGGCTTCCAGTTCGGCGGTGATGCGTGCCACCACTTTCTGTTCGTTGCCCTCGCACAGTTCATTGGACTCAAGAATGACCGACATGTTGTCGATGCCGGACGGGGTGTGCTCGTAGGAGATGCCTTCCTCTTCCAGAATCTGGAGCAGGCGGCGGCCAAAGCCGACTTCGCGGTTCATCATGTATTTATCGATGTAGATGGCGCAAAAGCCTTCTGCACTAGAGATGCCGGCCACCTCGGTCTGCTCGTACTTGCGCTCCGGGACAATCATCGTGCCCGGTGCCTCGGGGCGGTTGGTGTTCTTGATGCAGATCGGGATTTCGGCATGCACGGCCGGAACGATCGCCTCGTCGTGGAATACGCCAAAGCCGGCATAGGCCAGTTCGCGCATTTCGCGGTAGGTCATCAGCTCGATGGCCGGGGCATTGGGAACGATGCGCGGATCCATGGCATAGACGGAATCGACGTCGGTAAAGTTTTCATAGACCTCGGCCTTGATCGCCGCCGCGAGGATTGCGCCGGTAATATCGGAACCGCCGCGCGGGAAGGTGGCCACCTCGCCCGCCTTGGTGCTGCCGAAGAACCCGGGGAAAATGATAATCTCGGTTTCATCCTTGAGCGACGCCAGCTTGCCGAACGATTCGGGCAATACTTCGGCGTTGCCGAATTCATCGGACAACAGCATGCCGGCCTCGCCGGGATTTATATATTTAGCGGGATGGCCCTTTTTGGTGAAGGCCTCGGCAATCACCTTGGCGTTGTTGTCCTCGCCGGACGCTTTCATGGTGTCCAGGAACTGGAGGTCGTTTGCGCCGCGGTTTTCGATGCGCCCGCGCAGATCGGCCTCAATGGTACCAACCACTTCGGCCGGCAAGCCCAGCTCCTGTTGGATCTCGGCATAGCGATCAACGACCGATTTTAGATCGGCTTCGTAGCCCCCCCCATTCAATACGGTTTCGGCCAAGGCAATCAGCAGGTCGGTCACCTTGATATCGTCGCCATGGCGCTTGCCCGGCGCGGAGACCACCACGATCTTTCGGGCGGTATCCGCCACCACAACATTAATAATCTTCGTAATCTGCTCCGCATTCGCGACGGACGATCCACCAAACTTTACAACCTTCATCTTAACTATCCTTTTTCTTAGCAAACCACGAAATACACTAAATACACGAAACCCAGTCCAGCCGAATTTCGTGTGTTTCGTGTATTTCGTGGTTACATCATTTTCTACTCGAAATCTTCGAGGCGCATGCGGACGGGGTCGGTGCCGGAAACGTCGAGTCCGTTTATTTCATCGATGGCGGCGACAAACTCCGCCTCCTTGGCTTTGTGCGTGAGCACAACCACCGGCACGCAACCTTCTTCATGGCGTTCCTTCTGCACCACGGAAGCAATACTGATATTGTGGCGCCCAAGGATTTCCATCACCTTGCCCATGGAACCGGGCTTGTCCAGCAGGCTAAGGCGGATATAGCAACGCTTCTCGATGTTGGCGGCGGAGCAATATTCCAGTTCATCCTTCTGCAGCATCATGGTCACGCTTACGGGTGTTCCAATGTCGTGCAGCTTATCGGCCGCCGCTTCCATGATATCGCCAATGACGGCGCTTCCGGTCGGCAGGCGCCCCGCCCCGCGGCCATAGTACATGGTGTCGTCGACAATGTCGCCCTTGACGAAAACAGCGTTGAACGCGTCGTTGACCGAGGCAATCATGTGCGCCTTTGGAACGAGCGCGGGTTCCACGGAAAGCTCCACCTCGCCCGCGTTGTCCTTGATGATGGCGAGCAGCTTGATGCGGTAGCCCAACTCGTCGGCGTTGGCGATCTCCGACTCGGAAAGCCCGCGGATTCCCTTCGTGGAACAGACCTCCATCGGCACGGGCGCGCCGTAGGCCATGGAGGCCAGCACAACAGCCTTGTGCGCGGTGTCGTCGCCGTCGATGTCGAGATCCGGCGGGGTTTCGGCATAGCCTAGCTTCTGTGCATCGGCCAGAATCTCGCCGAACGGCAGTCCCTCGCGCTCCATGCGCGTGAGGATATAGTTGCAGGTGCCGTTGAGAATGCCATAGATGCTTTCGATCCGGTTGCCAATCAGACCCGCGCGCTGGGAGCGCAGGATCGGGATGCCGCCACCGACGGCGGCTTCGTAGTAGATGCCGGTATTGTTTTCGCGGGCGGTCTGGTAGATCTCCTCGCCGTGATCGGCCAATAGCGCCTTGTTGGCGGTAATGACCGGCTTGCCCAGCTTCAATGCCTCCAGCGTAAAGGTGCGCGCAACGCCGGTTCCGCCGACAAGCTCGACGATCAGGTCAATGTCTTCATCTGCAATGACGGACAGCGCATCGGTGGTCAGCACACCATCCGGCACCGTGATTCCGCGGTCGGTTTCAATATCGAGGTCGGCGATCCTGGCAACAACCGGGTTGATGCCGGTTCGCTCGGCCATCAGCGCCCCGTTTTTCTGGATGCCCTCCACCACGCCGGCACCCACCGTGCCGAATCCGAGTATTCCAATCCTGATTTCCTTCATAGCCTACTTCCCATTCGTGAAAAATGAACCGCAACCATAATTAAACGACTTGGCGACTCAAGCCAAAAGGGGAAGGTCGTTGCG
>JBDLHZ010000178.1:0-5851 GCA_039715135.1 Verrucomicrobiota bacterium | reverse complement strand
ACTTGTACTTGTAGCCATATGGATTCCGGTATCGATCGAAGCCAGCAAGATACGGGGAAAGATCCTGGTTCGGGATGCCGAGACCAAGCAGCCGGTTGCCTCGGCAACGGTTCTTTTCGAGGTTTCACAAACCCTAACCCAGATATACCCGCCAACCCGGGCCGGATATGTTTCCGCCAGCAGGACGGACGAACAGGGCTTGGCTCAAATTCCGGATATAAGCGGATCGAATTGGGTCACCGCTACGCGCTTCCGTATCTGCGTGCTGTCGGATGGCCACAAAAAACATATAAGGGGTTTCTATAGAGACCGCTTCGGAAAGAACGGGTCGGACTGCCGGGCCGTCAAGGTGAAGCTTGAGCGGGAAAAATAGGGTTCATGCTTCATTCCCGAGGGACGCTTTCCCCTGCGGGCATACGCGTCAATCTAAGCTATTTGGTGTAACTATGCACAAACCCACAAACCGGTGTAGCGCGTGCTTCCCGTCTGCGGGCCACGTGAGTCACGTTCCACGTGCCAACGTGGTCACGTGAAGCGCGCTTTTCGCAAGAATATCCATTTTCAAGCAATGCGGGCTCCATCGGAATGGAAGCCCGCGCTACATCTGGATTGGAAAGCCCGCTTCCTTTCGGAATTTCGCATGTTTTCGAAGACCAACCCTCTTAGGTTGACGCGTATGCCCGCAGGGGAAAGCGTCGCTACACCCTTCTTGATCCGCAAGTGTAGACGCCGCCTACCCCGCGAAACGGGGAAATCAGCTATGAAACAACCTCATCTGTTTTGACCGGCTCGACCGGGGTTTCTGACTCCGGCACGGCATTGCGAGGCTGGCCACCGAGGAGGACGACGACCTCCTCCTGTACATGCTCCAGCTCGTCGAGCTTTAGCCCGGGGTCGGTCACCATGAAGCTTTCGCCGGTCTTCTTGTGTTCATAGATGCGCAGCTTGCGGCCATCCTCGTCCTTCTTGGTATCGCGCTCGACAAAGATTTTCTTGCGCTCGAGCATGACCATCAGGATAAAAATGGCATTGAGGTCCTCTTCGTTTTCCTTGGCCAGCAGCTTGCGCAGGAGTGACTCGGCATTCTCCTTTTTCACGGCTTCTTCGGCGGGTGGCGGCGGAACGATGAATACGGTTTTCCATGAACTCAGGCCAGGGTTGTCCTTGTCCCAGCAGGCTGCACAGAAATCCTGCCGCACATATTCCCCTTCGTCGAAGGAGAGCTTGGAAAAGATCTCTTCCTTGTCCACGAACTCCTTTTCGCACTTGGCACATTCCTTGGAGCATTTCCGTACGCTCCAGTTTTCAACATTCTCGCGTCCCATAATAAAAACCTTCGGTTTCTAGAGTGGGCGATTGGGTGATGGGGAGAAGATGTGTTCCCAATACTCTCCTACCCCCAAACCCCACTACTCCGTCATCCTTCGGATGACACTTCTTCTCCCTTGTCCCAAATCGTGTGGCGCTGTTGCCAGAAATAGACCACGCCCGTCCAGGCGGTCAGCAGCGCCGTTCCCAGCCCAAGCCACCATGCAAAATCGCTTCCGGGGATGGGTAGCCATTCCATCGGCCATATGAGCCCGAAGAAGTAGAGGCAGATGGCAAGCATCTGCACGGTGGTCTTGACCTTCCCCCACATGCCGGCGGGCATTACAATCCCCTTCTCGATCATCAGCAGGCGCATGCCCGTCACCATGAACTCGCGGGCAATGATCAGCACCACCATCCAGGCGCGCAGGCTGCCGAGTTCGATAAAGCCAATGAAGGCGGCGCAGACGAGCACCTTGTCGGCCAACGGATCCATCAACTTGCCAAAGGAGGTGCATCCGAAAAAGTTGCGGGCAAGGTATCCGTCGAGTGCATCGGTGATGCTCGCAACGATAAAGATCGCCAGTGCCGCAATACGGGCATAGGGGAAGTCGAGCGTCATGCAGACCATCATCACGGCAGTCATCCAGAAGCGGCTGATGGTCAGGTGGTTTGGAAGGCTTTTCATTTTTCCACTTCTATTTCACCCGGCTTCACGAGGTAGGCGTCGGGGGGGCTATCGTACAAAAGCTGCCGTTCGGCCGACATTGCCGCTCCACCCGCCGCAGGAGCAGGAACGTTTTCTTCTTCGGAATCGCACTGCCTGACACTGAACACGATGATGAGCACCAGCAGCAATCCCCCGCCCGCCAGAGCCAAGGCCTTCGGGGAAATCCGGTGGACAGACAACTTGGCAATCGCTTGGTTGACACCGCCGAACACCGGCTTTCCCTCGCCGAGGGCCGGCTGCGGGCTTTCATCCAAAACCTGATCGGCACTGGCCAGGTTTTGCCGGACTTCATCACTCAATTGGCTCTGGGTCGCAGGTGCATGCTGTGTCGCATACTCCTCGACCAACGGGGTCGCATCGAGGCCAAGATACTTGGCGTACATCTTGATGAAGCTTCTGGCATAGACCGGGGCGGAGAGCACCCCGAAGTCATCGGCCTCCATCGCCTCGATGAACTTGGAAAGGATCTTGGTGGCCTTCCCCGCTTCGGAGACGCTCACACCCTTGGCTTGGCGAGCCGTTTCGAGCTTTTGCCCGATTGTTCCGATATTCAAGCTAGTCTGTTCCATCGTTTGCCACTCCCGGGTTCTGGGGAATTTCCCCGTCAAGGTCTATTAGGATTTCGCGCGGTCCGGCCCCGTCCGGCGGCCCGATCATGCCGCGCTCCTCCAGCAGGTCCATCACGCGCGCGGCGCGCGTGTAGCCGATGCGCAACCGCCGTTGCAGCGACGAGGTGGAGGCCCGCTTGGTCTGGCGGATCACCTCGATCGCCTGTTCAAGGATTTCGTCGTCCTCACCGCTATCCATTTCGGGAAGGTCGGTACTGGGCTTTTCGATCTTTTCGTGGATCTCGGCAATAAACTCGGGTTTGCTTTGTTCCTTGCAGAAATTGGTCACTCGATTGATTTCGCCATCGCTGGTGAAAGCGCCCTGCGAACGAATATGCCTGTCGGTTCCGGGAGGGACAACCAGCATGTCGCCCTTGCCTAGCAACTTTTCCGCGCCGACACGGTCGAGGATGGTGCGGCTATCGTTTCCTTGGGAAACCTTGAAGGCAATGCGCACCGGAAAGTTGGCTTTGATCGTGCCGGTGATTACCTTCACGTCCGGGCGCTGGGTCGCAAGGATCATGTGGATGCCGGCCCCGCGCGACTTGGCGGCAAGGCGCGCGATACCCGCCTCGATTTCCTGCTGGGCCACCGCCATCAGGTCGGCCAGCTCATCAATCACGAGTATGATGTAGGGCAGTTTTTCGGGAACCTGGTCTTTCTTCTTTTCCGGATCGTCCGCAACTTCGTCGCCAAAGAGTTCCTCCTGTGTCTGGATGGCGCGGGCATTGAAGCCCGGCAGGTCGCGCACCCCGACCTGGTTGAACCACTTGTAGCGGCGCTCCATTTCGTCGATGGCCCACCTGAGGCCGAGCGACACCTTCTTGGCGTTGGTGATGACCGGCACCACGAGATGCGGAAGATTGTTGTATTGGTGGAACTCGACCGTCTTCGGATCGACGAGGATCATGCGCAGGTCGTCGGGTGAATGCTTCATCAGCAGGCCGGTCAGGATCGAGTTCATGCACACCGATTTCCCCGAACCGGTCGCACCTGCGATCAGCAGATGCGGCATCTTGGCCAGATCGTAGATCATGCTTTTGCCGTTCACGTCCTTGCCCAAAACCAATGGAAGCGCATGCTTTCCACTCTGGAATTTCCGGCTTTCGACCAGATCGCGGAAAAAGACCGAGGCGCGCTCGGGATTCGGCACCTCCACGCCGCACACGCCCTTCCCGGGGATGGGAGCCTGGATACGGATGCTCTCGGCGTGCATCTTCAGCGCAATGTTGTCGGCTAGCGCCTTGATGCGCTCGACGCGTACGCCGGCGGCGGGCTCGATTTCGTAGCACGTCACCACCGGGCCCTGCTGCACACCGGTCACCTTGGCCTCGACGCCAAACTCCTCCAACGTGTTTTGCAGCACCTCGGCGGTATTGGCGATCTCGGTCGGCGACATTCCCTCGCCTTGCGGTACGGGGGGATCGAGCAAGTCGAGCGAAGGCAACTGGTAGTTTGCATGGGTCTCGCCATCGATGGATCCCGCAAACTCCGGCTTTTCATCGGGCTTCGGCTTGGCTTCCTTCTTCGGTTTTGGCTTTTCCACCACCGGCTTCGGCTTCTTGGCCGCCTTGGCCGCCTGCCGCTTTTCGAGCATCTCCTGGATGTTGACCTCTTTCTTGGTTTCGGGGGCAGGCTTCGGCTTGCGCGATGCGCGCTTGCGCTTCTTCTTTTCCGCAGGGGCGATGATTTCCTCCACCGTCGGAGCTTCCACCTTGAGCGTCTTGATCCATTCCCACAGCTGCCTGGTCAAGTCAATGATATGCAGGTCGAGCATACGGATGACGGAGAGAACGAAGATGACGACAAATACAATACCGGCGCCGGCATGGCCGATCCAATAACCGAGGGTCCGCTGTGCCAGCATCTCGCCCATCAGGCCGCCCGGACTACCAATGTTCAGGCGCTCCACCGCGCCATACCAGACCTGCTGCATATCCAGCAGGCCAGCCAGGCAAAAGAGACCCAACAAAAACCACAACACACGCGGATAGATTTTGTGCGTGGAACGGAAGACCGCTGAAACACCGATCCCAAGAATGCAGAACGGGATCACATAGCCCGCCACGCCAAAATACATGAACGCCGCATAGGCCGTCCGCGCGCCGAATGGACCGATCCAGTTGTGCGAGCCGGGCTGGTTGTTGAATAGACCGATATCCGATGGATTGTACGACAACACGCCGAGCAACAGCATCAGCCCGACCGTACCCACCAGAATCCCTGCAATTTCACGCCACCCCGAACGAACCGGCTCTTCTGTTTTTGTTTTCCCCATCCCGGGAATATAGAAGAATCCACCCCGCCAAATCAAAGGGATTTACACAAGGTTTAGATGCGGGATGCAGGATGCGGAATCATCCGTAACGTTAGCCTTAGAAAAACATTGACCATGTACACACAATGGATGTACATCTAGCGCCATGAGATACGAGTGGAATCCAGAGAAAAACGACAAGTTGAAAAGAGAACGCAATATCTCGTTTGAAAAGATTGTCTTCCACCTGTCACAAGGTGATGTCTGGAAAGTTGCAAACCAGCCTGATCAGAAAAAGTACCCGGGACAAAGGGTCTATTTCGTAGTTGTTGAAGGTTACATCTATCTGGTTCCCCACGTTGTTGAGGATGAATATGTTTTTCTTAAAACAATTATCCCCAGCCGAAAAGCCACCAAGGATTACAAGGAAGGCGGTGATTAACATGAAACTGGACAAAGAAGAAAAAGGCATCCTCGATGCATACGACAAGGGGGAAATGAAGCCCTCTACTCCCTCCAAAAAAGAACTGGATGAAATAAAGTCCATGGCAGAAAACACCTTTCGCAAAGACCGGAGGGTTACTATCCGTCTCTACGATCATGATTTAAAAGGCATCCAAAAGAAGGCCATGGAGAAAGGCATGCCCTATCAAACGCTTATCTCTGCCATGATCCACCAGTATATTGAAGGTGATCTGGTGGAAAGCAAAACAGGTTACCAAGGAGATTGAGAATCGACGCGGTACAACACGCCGGTTTCTTCGTGCCAAACATTTTGCGCCGCGCGTCTCATCTCAAACGTTAATCGATGTCTGGGATGGTAAGGATTTCGGGTTTTTGCTTGCCGATGGCGACGGTGTGCTCGAAGTGGGCGGAGGGGAGGCGGTCCTTGGTGACGACGGTCCAGCCATCCTTGAGGGTTTCGGTCTTGTGGACGCCGAGATTGAT
>JBDLHZ010000177.1:0-5862 GCA_039715135.1 Verrucomicrobiota bacterium | reverse complement strand
GTTTCTCCCAAAGCGCGACGGAATGCGCCATGATTGCGCCGTCAATTGCGACCACATACAGACCGTGTCAAAGGGCAAGATTGGAGCCCTTGTCACCCATCTTCCGCCCGCACGGATGGACGCCGTCGGCAAGGCCGTGGGCTTTGCCCTCAATCTCAAGTGATACTCCCGACGGGCATTATTTGAAACGCGAACATGATAGAACCTTCGGACGAAGGTTCTAAAAGAGGGACAACTTCGCCTTGTAAAGATACCAAAAATGGCATATATGTAACCTACATATGCCAAATAAGACCGCGCATTAGTTGGGCATTAGAAGGGCGGGGGTCTATTTCAAGGAATACAAGGGACGGGGGAACATGAAGTACCTAACATTGGTTGATTACGTAGTTATATTCGTTTATTTTGCGATACTGCTTTTTATCGGCTGGTATCTCAAGAGCCGGGCGTCCAAAAACATCGAGCACTATTTTCTTGGCGGCAAAAAGCTGCCTTGGTGGGCCCTGGGGCTTTCGGGCATGGCTGCGTGGCTGGACATGACCGGCACGATGATCATTGTTTCCTTTCTGTACCTGCTGGGGCCAAGAGGCCTGTATGTCGAGTTGCGTGGCGGCGTGGGGCTGGTGCTGGTATTCATGATGATATGGGTGGGCAAGTGGCACCGAAGGTCGGGGGTGATGACCGGCGCCGAATGGATGGTTTTTAGGTTTGGCCGCTGCAAGTGGGGCACGTTTGCGCGCTTGTCGCAGGTGTTTGCCCAGTTGGTTTTCTCGGTGGGCATGCTGGCGTACGCGATCAAGGGGATTGGCCTTTTCCTTTCCATGTTCCTGCCTTTTTCGCCGATGGTCTGCTCGTTGATCATCATCGTCATAACCACGATATACACGTTGCAGGCGGGTTTCTACGGCGTGGTGGTCACGGATATATTCCAGGCGGCGTGCATTCTGGGAGGGGTTGTTTTCGTTGTTGTCCTGGCCGTCGCCAAAAGCTCGGGCGTCGACCTTGGTGCCGTTGCGACTTCCGTGACGGGCAACACCCAGTGGACGACAACCGCGCTGCAATGGAAAACGGAAATGCCCCCCGGCTACGAGAACTACAGCCTGCTGGCGATGGTTGCCGCGTTCTACATGCTCAAGACCCTTGTCCAAGGGGCTGGCATTCCTGGCGATTCGAAATATTTCGGCGCAAAGAACTCCCGCGAGTGCGGCCTGCTCAGCATGATGAGCGGAGTCACCTTGATGATCCGGTGGCCCCTCATGATCGGGTTCGCGATCCTGGGTATCTTCCTGGTTCGGGACATGTTCCCCGACCAGTCGGTCTTGCTTGAGGCTGCAAACCTGATCAAATTGCATGTCGGCAACATTGAGAACATACACTGGACCGGAACGCTATCGAAGATCATCAACAATCCGGCGGGATATCCTGCCGAGATGATCGACGGGCTCCGGCAATTGCTTGGCGACAACTGGGCCATGAAGCTCAACCTGCTGAGCCACGAAGGAACGGTCAATCCCGAACGGATCCTCCCGGCGGTTCTACTGTTCCAGATTCCCCCGGCCCTCAAGGGCCTGATTCTTGTCGCGCTTTTGTCTGCGGCGATGTCGACCATCAGTATTGCGGTCAACATGACGACGGCCTTCGTAATCCGCGACCTGTACCAGGCCTATATCCGACCCCATGCGCACAACCGCGAACTGATCTATGCCAGCTATCTAACGACGGTGCTTCTGGTTCTTGCAGGCATCGCAATGGCCTATTCAACCGCCAATATCAACGACATATGGGGCTGGTTGATGATGGGGCTGGGGGGCGGACTGATCATACCGCTGGGACTGCGCTTCTATTGGTGGCGTTTCAACGGCGGCGGTTTTGCCATCGGCACCTTTGTCGGGATCATCGCCGCAATATTGCAACGGATCTTTTTGCATGGCCTGCCTGAATGGCAGCAGTTTAGCCTGACCGTTGCGGTAGGCCTGGCGGGCAGCATTCTGGGAACCTACCTAACCGCTCCGACCAACAAGGATGCGCTGGATGAGTTTTTCAGGAAGACCCGGCCCTTTGGTTTCTGGAAACCGTTCCACGGCCTGCTGTCGCCCGAAATGCGCACGGCGATGCTCAAGGAGCACAAGAACGACCTGGCGGCCCTTCCGTTTGCCGTGGTGTGGCAGATCACGATGTTCCTTCTGCCCATGCAGTTGATGATCAAATCGTTCAAGGATTTTGGCGTTACGCTGGTGCTTTTCCTGATCGCGTGCGCAGGGCTGTACAAATTCTGGTACCTGAATCTGGATTCGCCGACGGAGATCATAGAAGAGGCTGCGGTGGAGCCGCAGGAGGCGGAGTAGAGGTTCGCCAACGAATCAATAGAATTTGAAAACGGGAGTTGTTATGCATTCAAACGAATCTAAAAAAATCGGCCATATTGTTTCCCACTCGCATTGGGATCGCGAGTGGCGCTATCCAATCTGGCAAACCCGGTTGTACCTCGTCGAATTCATCGATGAGTTGGTAAAGCTGCTAGGCGATGGGACCTATCCGGGATTCCTGCTGGATGGTCAGGTTATCCCGATTCTCGACTATCTTGAGACCAAACCTCAGATGAAGGATGTGGTTTGCGGTTTGATCAAGGAGGGCAAGCTTCAGGTTGGCCCCTGGTACACTCTGCCGGACCAATATCCGGTTGATGGGGAGTGCCTGGTCAGGAATCTCCTGAAGGGGGTTCGTGAATCCAAGAAGCTTGGCAAGGTTTTCAACGTTGGCTACACCCCTTTCGGGTGGGGTCAAACGGGTCAGCTTCCCCAGATCTACCAAGGGTTCGGCATCGACACGGTCATGGTCGGGAAGAAGGTCGGCAAGGCGCGGGCTCCGCAGTCTGAATTTGTGTGGAAGGCTCCTGATGGCTCCGAGGCCGTAACCACCCGGTTTGGCGGCTGGGGACGGCAGAATTTCTATTTCAAGATCCATTTGCGGACGCTGTACGGCATCGACTATGAATCCGATGACTGGAAATACAACCCATCCATTGGAACGCTCTATCACTTCGCCGATTCCGAAGAGGTTGAGCAGGATCATTTCTTCCTCGAAAAGCAGCAGGAACCTGTGCTCGACGTTATGTCGCAGGAGATGGCCGACGATGCCTGGTCCACGATGGACGAGAGCGTGCTGGAGTCCGACCGGCTCATGATGAACGGCTGCGACTATACGGCGGCGCAGGAGTCGATGCCGAGGATTCTCGAAAAGTTGAATGCAACGGATTCGAAGGATCGGCTTTGGAGGCATGAAACCATCGATGAATACCTGAAGGTGTTCCGGGAAAAAATCAATAAGGAGGAGTTGCAGGTTGTCGAGGGCGAACTCCGCGACGGCCCGGTTTCCGGGCTGACAGGAAATGCCCTCACGACCCGGTTGTATCTCAAGCAGATCAACAAGAAGGCGCAAAACCGGCTGATTCGCCGGGCCGAGCCGCTGGCGGCCTATTCGCTGATGCTCGACGCAGACCCCCAATACTCGTTTCTGGATACCGCATGGGACTACATGCTGAAAGCCCACCCCCACGACTCCATCAACGGGGTGATGCAGGACAAGAGCGTCAAGGATGTCGAGTACAGATTGGCGCAGGCCATCGAGCTGTCGGATGTCGTGTCGCGCGCATCGGTCAGGAATATCATCAAGGACATGGATCTCTCATCCTATCCTGCCGAACAAATCCTGATGGTCGTGTTCAACCCACTGCCGTATGAACGCCGGGAAGTGATGGAGGCATGGGTTACCATTCCGCGCGCCGCCAACATGAAGCATTTCGATGTCGACGCCCATGGTTTGATGGTTCTGGATGGAAGCGGCAAGCCGATGGGTACGCAGTGGATGGGCAATGATGACATTGACTACTGCGTGGCCGAAATCCACACCCGGGTCTTCCCCCACCAGACGGAGCGTCACAGGCTTTTCTTTGACACGGGAGCGATCCCTGCCGGGGGCTACAAGGTTTTCCAGGTGAAGGATATTGCCGACTACAGGGACTCGGCCGAGGAGTGGATGGATTCCCAATCACATACCTCGAACATTCTGAAATCGCACAATGTATTGGAAAACGAATTCCTCAAGGTTCGGATGAACCCCAATGGAACCTATTCCATATTCGACAAGGAAACCGGCAGGACTTTCGACAACCTGAACTTCTATGAAGACCGGGGCGAGCAGGGCAACTACTGGATCAATGAACGGCCCATGAAGGACAGGTGTATCAATACGCTCGGTTCCCATGCGACCATCTGGAGCGAGGATTCCGGTCCCATGCAGGCGACATTGGTCGCCGAGATCAACCTGCCGGTGCCGGTGAAGGGCGACAAGCTGCGGGGTGAAAGATCCAGCGAGGTTGCGCCCCTGAACATCAAGACCTCCCTCACCCTTAAGAAAGGGGAGAGGAAGCTGGATGTCGCCATCGAGGTTCAGAACAACCATCAGGATCATTACCTCAAGGCGATGTTCCCGACCGGGCTAGGCAATGCGGACGAGGTTTTTTCCGGTGGGCATTTCAATGTCGATTGCAGAAGCATCCGACCGCAAGGGCCGACGGATGGAAGCGTTTGGCCCGACATGGCGACACAGCCCCAGAACGCATTCATCGACATAAGCGATTCCGAGGTCGGCCTGGCCTTCGTCAACGACTCGTTCACCGAGTACGAGGCCTTCGAGGATGACGAGCGCACGGTCGGGCTGTCGCTGCTCCGGTGCGTCGAAAATTGGATCTGTACGGGCATCCGGGCCGGATCCCATTTCCCGTCGCAACAAGGCGGGCAATCCCTGGGATTGCATAAGTACAGTTTTTCCGTCATTCCCCATGCGGGAACATGGGGCGATGCCGATATTCCCCTCGAAGCGGACAAGTTTAATTCGCCCTGCCTTCCGGTGCAGGTGAGTGGGAACAAGACCCCCGGAAGCCGGTTGTCCGGCGACTGTGCCTCGTTCTTCGGAATATCGAATGTACAGGTTCGTTTTTCCGCGATTAAGAAGGCGGCGGATTCCGGCAACTTCATTGTCCGGATGTACAACCCGACGGAGCAGGTCCGGGAAACGGATGTTCTGTTTGGCGAACGTCCTGTCGAAGGCGCGTGGATCTGCAACCTCAACGAGGAAAGGCAGGAGGAGTTTCCGTGCGACGGGAATGCAATCAAGAACGTGGAATTGCTTCCGCGCAAAATTTTGACAATGGAAGTCCGGTTTGGAAATGGCGGGAAAGGGAATGCTTAAGGGGAAAACACACATCGTAGTGCCGTTGGCTGTAGCGGCGGGTGTGGCCTGCCAGGCAGGAGTTTTGACCAAAGGCGCGGATTTTTCGATCGGCAGCCATATCGTCAGCACGAGCTTTTTCCATTGGTACACGGTGGATGCCGGCCAGAAGGTCGGCCCCTGGCCCCCTTTGGAGGGACGGGAAAACTGGACGGGTTCGGTGGAATGGTGGAAGGGGCAGGTCCGGCAGGCGATGTGCGCCAACATCGACATCCTCTATGTGCATTTGATTGCCGAAATGGAAGAGCAGCGGGTAAATCTGTTCAAGAGCCTGGCTGAGCTGCGGGCCGAGGGATATGACGTGCCGAAAATCGCGCCGTTTCTCGATCCCATGATCATTTGGAATGGCCAGACCGTTGACTTGTCAACTGAGGAAGGGAAGCGCGAGCTGGTGTCGCACTATGTCCGGTTCTACGGGCAGTATTTTGCGGAAAACACGGATGAATTTGCCGGGAGCTATTTGGCGAAGATCGACGGGCGGCTGGTGCTGGCTACCTGGCATGTAGGAATGAACACAAGCCACCTTGACACGTTTAAGCGTGAATACCTTGAATCCGAATTGGCCTCCCGTTT
>JBDLHZ010000176.1:0-5874 GCA_039715135.1 Verrucomicrobiota bacterium | reverse complement strand
CGCTCAACCTCCATTTCAATGTCTTCCCTTTCCAGAAGTTGATGGGGTACTTCATTGCCGTCTTCGTCGATGATGTCGAAATGCAGATAGGAGACCATCTCGTCGGGATCAAAGCCCTCGACAATCGGCCCGACACCTGTGCATGGCTCAACCATCATATCGCCGAGGCTGATGTTGGGAACATCGACAACCACAGGCTGCACGCCCCTGCGGTTGATGCCCAGCGTATTGAAAAACGTCAAGGTAATATCGCCCTCCTTGAAACCTGGTTTTGTATCCAGCTTGAGCCAGATGTTTTCACATGCCTTTCGGCCGCATTCATGCGCAATGGCGACAGCGGCACGGAAACGGGCCGGGTTGTCCTTGTGGGCTGAATCAATCGCGGCACCGCAGATGCTGTCATGGGCGTGGTTTTTCAAAAGCCCGAGCCAGGCCCTTTTAAGCAGCGAGCCTTGATAGTCGCTGCCAAGCATCGAGTCTATGCTGCACAAAGGCTCGGCTATGCCGATAAGCTCCCTTTGGGCCTGGTCGTTCATCAGCTTCAAGGACACCCGGGAGGAATGGGTCGCACCCAAAAGGCCGTTGAAACCCGGCTCGATCAGCGTGTAGCGCATTTCCCCTTTGTGGGTGTGCAGCTTTTCATCCTCGATGTTTTCCAGGCAGCCTTGGACATATTCATCAAGCGTGGACTGCTGGATTTGGTAATCCTTTTGGGCATCGTTAAGCGCCTCTATCAGATGGGTCAGATTGGAATACGGCACGGCATTGTCTTCCATATCAAGGGCAAGGATATGCTCGCCTATTGCCTGGGGTCCTGCCTGCTTGACAAGCTGGGCGACGGCGGAGAGCATCTCCTGCTTGTCCGTGTTGAATTCCATGCTCTCGTTTTTCATCTGGAAAGCCGTTTCATACAGCTTTTCATCCGCCATATGCACGGGCCACTGGTTTTCGTCCCATTCAGTGCTTAGGTCGCGGGGATTTTTGCCGAGCACCAGCCTGTAGTGCGGGAAGAAAAACCAGTTCGTCCGTGTAACTTCATCAAAGCAGCGGATATGGTATATCGACGTGCCGTCCGGGCTCTCCCATAGACATATCGGGGGAACCTGGTGCTTGTTGGTGCCGCGATAGCTCATGGCGGTATGCATCCCAAAGCCGGCATAGATTTGCGGCAGTTGGGAAACCTGCCCGTATGATGTTGCGGTATAGCCGGTCTTGGTTGTGCCGCCAAAGGAATCCGTATACTGTTTTCCAATCAATAGATTGCGAACCAAAGACTCGCCATATACCGAAGACATCTCCGGCAACGTATACCACATTACCGTTTGAATGCGGCCGGCCTTCATCAAACCACGAAGCCTTTCGGTGTTTTCCGGGCGTATCGAAAGGTAGTCCTCCATCACAACGGTGCCGCCGTCCAAAAGGAAGCATTTGTAGTCTGCATTCGTTTCCAAAATCTCCATGAGCTCGTCCACCAGTTCCGTCAGCCTCAAAAGGGATTGATCGGCCGTATAGCGCCACTCCCTGTCCCAGTGCGTTCCGGAAACCACATGGATAATGCCCTTTTGCTTTGATGTGCTCACAAAGATCCTTTCTTTTTATATTACGTTGTTTTTGTTGTTCCCGCCGCGTCACTTGACCGGCAGGTTCCGATACCAGAAGAGATAGAGACCCGTCAGGGAGGCGGCAAAGACACCGAGCGTCGGCCAGAATGCCGCCATGTTGCCGACCATCAACTGCATGGGCAGCAGGAACAAGGTGATCTGCCAGCCTACCGCGAAGGGCAGAGCCAGCAGATCGTTCCTGTGTTCCTTGCCCACCGCAGCCCGTTCCCCGGCATCCAGCGCGTGCTTGTACCGCCCCCAAAAACCGAAAGGCCGGGTCTTCCTGTAGAAGTTTTCCACCACATCCGGATCTGTGGGCTTGGTCAGGAACGTACCGGCAATCGTTCCGGCGGTTCCAATGGCCAGCATGAGGACAAACTGTACCCGTTCGTCCAAATCGGGCCAGAACACCCGCTGGACAACCGCCCCGATCATTCCCGCAAAGGTTCCCAAGGCAAAGCCGGCGCCGTTGAGCCGCCACCAATAGAACCTCAGGATACCCGGCACCATGAGACCCGTTCCAAGCCCCATGATCAGCCAGGCCCAGATGTCGTTTATGCTCTTGACCGAATAGGCAAAGAGGAAGGCCAGCAGCACCATGAAGAGAATGAACAGCCGACTGGCGAGCACCAGTTCCTTGTCGGAGGCCTTCCGCCGCAGCCATCTGTGGTAGATGTCGCGCGTAAAGAATGCTGTCGTCATGTTGGCGTGGGTGTCAAAGGTCGACATCGAGGCCGCGATGAGGGCAACCATGATCATGCCGCGCAAACCGGCAGGGATGCCCCATAGCAGCACGGAGGGCAGAACACGCTCGGCATTTACCGTTCCCTCGAAACTGACCATCTGCAGCCGGGAGGCCCAGTCGCCGCCAAGCAGATCCTTAAGCCCGTCGACGAGTTCCGGGGGATGGTTGAGCGGCTGGTTTACAATATCGCTAACCAAGGTCGCCCACTGCGGTGCTGCAACGCCGGCGGAAAACCGCTTGATCAGCTCCGAGCATTGCATCAGAACCGCTTGGTCGGGGAACATGTCCTGAACCAGGTACAGCCCGAGAATCGCGAACCCCAGCATCAGCGGCCAGCGCAGCATGATGCACCAGACGGTCAGGAAGGTCAGGGAGCCGCATTCGCGGTCGTTCTTGGCACCGAAATATTTCGGCTCGTCGCCCAGTCCCATGCCGCCGAGTATGTTCCGCATCAGGTAGAAAAGGGCGAACATGAAGAGGTCGCTGTAGCATTCATATCCCTGCGGCATCTCCGTGTGCCATTGCGGGCTGGAGGTGATCCACTGGGAGTTGCCGGTCACCTGCCGGGCAACGCCCGCAAGCTCGCCGGGGGAGTCTACCTTCCCCAGCGCCAGCACCATGATCAGGATGACCGCCGTGATGACAATGCCCGACTGGAACACATCGGTATAGACCACGCCGTAGAAACCGGATGCGATCGTGTAGACCGCCGCGATGGCAATCAGGATCAACGCGCAGATCAATGGCGAAAACGGGAAGAACATCGACAGGAACAAGCCTACGCCCTTGACCATGTAGGTCAGCATGCCGATCCCCATGAGCAACCTGCCTATTGCACAAACTAGCCGGGCCGCTTCGCCACCCCTGCCCTCCCCGAAGCGGAAGGACATCCATTCGGCCCCGGTGATGCACTGGCTGCGCCGGTGCCATTTGCCGGTCCACAACATGCAGACCGCGGCGATCAGCACCGCTCCGCCCCGGAACTCGATGAACAGCCCCCTCGGACCCAGCAGGAACAGGAAGGAGGTGATGATCATCGTGCCGGTGACATCCAGCCAGGACGCCATTCCCGACAACCCCAGCGCCCACCACGGCAGGCTGCGCCCGCCCAGGAAATAGTCCTCCATGCTCGCGGACGCCTTTTTGCTGAGATAGACGCCTAGCCCGACCAGCACGGCGAAATAAACAACAATGACGCTGTAATCGAATATATTGAAGTTTTGCAATTAGTCCTCCAAGCTTCGTGTTCTTCGAGCCTTCGTGTTTAATTTTGGTTGCGGCTCCGCTGCCTTAGGTGTTGCTTCTTCAAACGAAGCAGGTTCGGCCAATCCACGATCTTCACCTTGGCACCGGGATATTTTTTCTCCATCTTTTCGACCGCATCCACAAGGTGGGACGGCGTGACCAGGATGCATCGCCAGGCTTCCATGCGGGTGGTGTCCGGCTCCGCTACGGAACGGGCATACACCTCATCCAGCATCTGCTCGAACTTCCCGTCGAGAACCCTGCCGACATGAACCTCCTTCAGCGTAAAAACAGGAACGCCCCCGGCCGGCTCGATCTGCGGCGGCTTGTGCAGACCGTATCCCTCGGGATTGATGCGGGCGGCCATCTCCATCCACGGAACATCGTGCGCGGGGGTGATGTAGAACGCCGTATGCCTGTATCCAAAGCGCTTCCTTAGATGGTTCGCATATCGCTCATACTCCTTCAAGCCGCTCTCCTGTATGCGCCCGAGCCGTACGCCCGGCTGAAGGAAATAGGGGGAGAGATAGCCCACGCCATCGCTTTCGATGCCGAAGAAATCCTTGTCCGTCCGGTTTTCCACCATGTAGCGGAAGGCGTGGGGCACCCGTTCGTTGAGCACCGGATTAATGCACCAGTTCAGCGGAATCCTTCCGCGCGCCTCGTCCCGGTAGATCGAAACCGCCGCCTGGTTCAGCCAGGCCGAACCGTCGTAGTCCATCATCATGAAGGCGATGTAGGTCGTTCCCGGCTCCAGCTTTAGCGACTCCGGATAGTTCCACCTGCACTTCTCCTTTGGAATCTTCGGCATGTGCTGGAAAAAGGATGCATTGGAAAGTCCAAAGGCGGCATCCGCGTCGTTCACCATGTTGTAGGAGGTAAGCAGCTCGATGAAGCGCCATTCCACCGCCACCGGATGGTGCGGGCCGCCCTGCCTGTCGGTATACTTGATCCACCACGGAACAAACCCGCCAACGACCCCGAACTTTCCCTTCCGCTGCCTGTACGAAAGCTCCAGGATGTCGTTCCACGTCTTGGCATCCTCCCCCATCCGCTGGCCGGGATCGTCGGTCGGAAGCGAGTCGGCCCAGGGGTAGAGGTCGAAAAAGACTGCACGCCTACTGATCCAATAGTCGGCATTGTACAAGCCATTGTTCTGGAAGCTCGCCCGGTCTCCCAACCGCTCATACAGTTCGCGGCCATAAAAGGCCGAACTCCAGCTTTCCGCCGATTGCCACATGGAGGCATCACAATTGTACCACATCCAATGGGAATCAAGTTTCCTCGGTTTCATGAACCGCTTCATGGCGAAGCGGTAGACATCGTTCTTGGCCGAGCCGCAACTCTTGAACTTGATGCCGTCCAATAACACCTTTGTTTCCCCGCCGCGAAACGCGCCGGACATGTCCAGCTTCACCTTCAGTTCGGGAAATTCCTTCCCGAACCATGCCAGCAGCTTCCCGTCCGCCAGCGAATCGGAGACGGGCAGCAAATCCTCCGCCCCCGCCGCCATGAAGGCCGCGTTGATGGTGGACGGAACAGAAACCTCCCACTTCGCCAACCCCTCGATGTCGCCCTTGAAATGCACCACCACCTCCGAAAGCGTTTTGGCCTGCCGGATCGAAGCTGGATCGACCCACCCCTTTTCCGTGAAGTAGTCCAGCCACAGCGCGTCAAGCTCCGTAACCGGGCGCGTATCCCGATCCGGCTCCGCAAGATACTTCGACTCCAGGTCAAACAGCGACTGGGAAAGCAACAGATAGAGCCGGGGCTGGTCGCGGTTCACGATCCCCTGAAGCGAGGTGAGCATGTAGAGGACATCCGCCTGGTGCTGCACCTCCTTGATGCCGGCTTTTTCGAAATAGTTCCAGACATCGAACACCACGACCGATGAAGAATTTTCCGCCTTGCCGGATCCCGCACCCGCCATACTGCCCGTCGCCAATAGACCACTAAGCAACACGGCAAACACCCATCCTGTTTTCATGCTGAATCCCATATCCATCCTCTTCCGTAAAAATACCCGTTATCGCCAAGAACACCCCATGCGCCATTATTATCTGCGTCGGATATTCCACTAAACCGGGACACCTGTCTTTATCCAGCAGCATGGCGAAAGCCCTGGCGCCAAGCCCGCACCTATCTATTTGGAATGATCATGATTTTATATCCCAATTTTGGGGCACTGTAAAGGAGGTGTTCTTGTTTTGATGATCGGATGCTTTTCTGCACCCACCTCCCAAACCGGAAAACATGAAGCAAGAAAGCACGTCTGCGCTTGCT
>JBDLHZ010000175.1:0-5889 GCA_039715135.1 Verrucomicrobiota bacterium | reverse complement strand
CAGGACCGCGGGCTAATCTGCTCGCATCTCGTGGCAATGGGGATGGAGGTCATTCGCCGCAATGCCGACCCGGAACAGGAGGCTGCTGCGGAGCTTCGGCGGACCGAGCGGCTCAAGAAAAAACCGAAGGGTAGATTTATCCAGTGCGTTAAAAGGTCGGATCCCAACGCGGTAAAGGCCCGTTTGATGGTGGAGCTTCCCGAACGCTGGCAGAAGCAGGTGCTCATCGGGAAGGTCGATATTGGCATCCACGTCGAGGTTTCCGGCGAGCGCACTCCGGCAGGCGACGTTTCGGCCGACACCGCCTTTTCCTTTCCGCATCGCGACGAAAAGATACTTCATGCACTGGAGGATCTGTCGGGCGGCCCGGTAAGGAATACGCTGCGGCTTTCCGTTTCCGACTTCATCAATCTGTTGCGGTTGCACCCCGGGAAATCCATCTTCGAGAAAAACCGCGCGAAAGGCTATGCGGTTCATTCCGGCATGCTGGACTCGGTCATGGAAATGGATCTCGATCGCGAGAGCGGCGAGCTTTTGCTGGAGCTTTATACCGAGTTCTCGGGCGGGGAGGTTTCCTCGGTTCCGTTCTACGTGGTCGGCAATACGCTTGGATGGGTTTTTTGCGATGGCCAGTTTTGGCCGTTGAACGATCTTCTGCCGCGTTCGCTTCGCGAAATCTACCGCGAGCCCATCGCCATCCCGCGCACGGACGTGCCCGCCTTCCTGATGACCGATCTCGTGCAGATCGAAAGGCAGATGCTGGTGCGCAGCACCATCACCCCGGACCTCTTCTTCATGAAGCCGGCCAAGCCCATGTTCCATCTGGTGCTCAAGGGGAGCCCGGCCTCGCTTTCCGCCACGCTCCATGCCCGCTACAACGACGAAATCGAGCTGGTCGCCGGCCGCGCCGATATGCGCGGCAACTTTGCCATTCCCGACGAAAAGGATCTGCTGCGCTACCGCATCCGCAACATGGATGCGGAGAAAAGGGCGGTTCAAAGGCTGGAGGTTGTCGGGTTTGTTGGGCGGGCGGGCGATACACTCAGGAATATCGTGGGGCCGCGCGAAGTGCTCAACTTCCTTGGCAGCGGTGTGCCGAAGATTCGCCGCATGGGCTGGAAGGTCGAGCTTGAGGGGCGCATTAAACCCTTTGCTGAAACGGCCGACTACGTCATGCCGGTCATCCGCGTCAATGAATCCGCTACGGGCGATTATTTCGATGTGGGCTACGACTACGAAACGGGCACCGGCAGTATTTCCGAACGGGATGTCCAGCGCGCATTGATGAAGGGGGATTCCTTTGTCGAGCGCGACGGGCGCACCATTCTGCTTGATGCCGATGCGATCCAGCAGGCGCGCGAGGTGTTCGAGGACTGTGCCGTTGGCGCGGGCGACAAGCCCGGCACCTTCCGCATGAGCGGTATCTATGGAAGCTATGTTCAATCCTCGCTTAACAGGTTGGACGGCATAGATATTGAGGCTACACCGGCATGGCTGGAAAATGCCAAGCAGCAGAACGAGCAGGAATCGGTCGAACCGGTCGATCTCAGTCCACATTTAGAAGGTACATTGCGCTCCTACCAGCAGGAGGGGGTCAACTGGCTGCGCTTCCTCGAGAAACGCTCCTTCTGCGGAATCCTAGCCGACGAAATGGGATTGGGGAAAACCATCCAGACCTTGGCGTGGATCCAGTTGGGGCGTGCCGATGAAGGCCTCGGCGGAAAACCTACCCTGGTCGTTTGCCCAACCAGTCTCGTCGAAAACTGGAAGGAAGAGGCCGCAAGGTTCACGCCCAACATGAAGGTGCTGTTGCTGCATGGCACCGATCGCCACCGCAAATGGAAGAAGGTCGAAAAGTCCGATATCGTCATTACATCCTATGCCCTGATGCGGCGCGATATCGAGAAGCACTTGGAATACACCTATTCCATCGCGATCCTCGACGAGGCGCAGCATATCAAGAACCGCTCCACCCAGAATGCCTTGGCCGCCAAGAAAATCAAGGCCGAGCACCGTTTGGTCCTTACCGGCACGCCGATCGAAAACAGCGTGACCGATCTTTGGTCGATCATGGACTTCCTGATGCCGAGCTATCTCGGGCACCACAAGGATTTCCGCGAGTTCTATGAACTGCCCATCATTGGGGGCGGTTCCGATGGCGACTACGCGCAGGCCAAGCTGCGGCGCAAGCTGCATCCGTTCCTGCTGCGCCGCCTCAAGAAACATGTTGCCAAGGACCTGCCGCCAAAGATCGAGCGCGTTGCGCCCTGCAAGCTGACCGAGGACCAGCACAAGGTCTATGCCCAGTTGCTCGAAGACTCCAGGCACAAGATCAGCAGCATGGTCGAAAAGGATGGCTTCAACAAGTGCCGCATGGAAATCCTCAAGACGTTGCTGCGTCTTCGGCAGACCTGCTGCCACATCGACCTGCTCAAGCTCGACGGTGTCGAGAGCAAGCATCCATCCGCCAAGATGGAGCTTTTCTTCGAGCTGCTCAACGAGGCCCTCGACAGCAAGCACCGTGTGCTGGTCTTTAGCCAGTTCACCTCCATGCTCGCCATTCTAAAAAAGGAGATGGATGCGCGCGACCTGAAATACTGCTATCTCGACGGCAGCACCAAGGATCGCCAGAGTGTGGTCAAGAAATTCAACAAGGATCACGACATTCCCGTATTCCTGATGAGCCTCAAGGCCGGCGGAACCGGTCTCAACCTGACGGGGGCCGATATGGTGATCCATTTCGACCCGTGGTGGAACCCCGCCGTCGAGGACCAGGCCACCGACCGCGCCCATCGCATCGGGCAGAAGCGCACTGTCTACAGCGTCAAGCTCGTCACCAAGGGCACCGTCGAGGAAAAGGTGGTCGAAATGCAGCAGCGCAAGCAGGGCATCATCGACGCCACCCTCACCACCGACGAGCAGGTTATGCAAAAGCTGACCTGGGAAGACGTGCAGGAACTATTGAGCCTGTAGTCGCTGGATTTGTTGTAGGTGGGGGCGTTGACCCCGCCATGCGCAGAAAGAGTCCGGTCCAGCAAATCCGCCCACGAAGCTTCGGGGCGGCTACGGTTTTCCCAGGAATGCTTTAGGTGAACAACGGCGTGATGCCGAACTTTTCGATGTCGGCTTCCATGGTTGCATCCGACGGCTTGGACTGGAATTCTTGTGCCGCCTTGAGAACCTTGGGTAGCAACGTGATGTCGGCCGCCGTGTTCAGGAATACCTGCGGGTTGCCCAGCACCCAGTGGACGGCATGGCCGATGGCTTCCTGCTCGTCGAGCGGTGCATACCACATGTTGTATTTCTTCGGCGCATCGCCCTGCGGGCCTCGCGAAATCGACTTAATGGTTTGAACCGCCACGTTGCGCGTATTGCAGACTTCCATCAGTTTCTTGAAGTCCGTTGCATAGTCCGGGTTTTTCATCTGCACATAGTTGTAGGGCAGTAGCACGCTGTCGAAATCAAACCGTTCCAGGCTCCTTAAATGCATGGCGGGAGCTTGCACGCCATGGCCGGTGACTCCCAGGTACTTGACAAAACCTTCCTCGCGGGCTTCGGTAAAGGCTTCGAGGGCGCCGCCAAGTCCCATGGCCTGCTCCCATTCATCGGGCTCGATCAGGCAATGCATCTGCCAGAGGTCGACATGATCCGTTTGAAGTCGTTCAAGAGACCGATATAATTCTTCCTTGGCGCCGTCGTAGGTGCGCTTGTCGCTCTTGGTGGCCAGAAAAAACTTGTCGCGATGGTGTTTCAGCCAAGGGCCGATGAGCTCCTCGGATTTGAGATAGCCCGGGGCGGTATCGATGTGGTTGATGCCCTTTTCAAGGATCAGATCGAGGATTCTATCCGCATCCTGCTGGGGAAGCGCTGTAAATGCGCAGCCTCCAAAAATTATCCGCGTGCTTTCGTGTCCGGTTCGTCCAAACGGCATTTTCTTCAACATATTAATCTCCCTGTTGTTTTAACCGGAGCTGCTTGATGATCCGATAGAGCTCGGTCACTCCCCATGCCTGCGCACCGCAGCCGCGCTGGACATGCGGCGTGTTGCCATCGATCACCTCCGGCATGTGCCGAAGGCAGCCGTTGTTGACCACGTCCGAGGCGCTGCCGAGAAGGGCGAGTGCGGTATCGCGCGCCTTGTCGCCATGGACCATCACCAGTGCTTCGGCGTACGACGGGAACGGCCACGTCCATGCCGTGCCGTTGTGGTAGGCCGGTTTGCGGCGCGTGTCTTCGTCGCCCGTGTAGCGTCCCCAGTATGGATTCTTCGGATCGTTGAGCAGGTGGCCGTTGTGGTGGATCGGGGCGGGGCAGTGCACCGGTCGGTCGGCCAGGCTGCGGATTGCGCCGGGGATCAATAGCTGCTCGCAGGCCTCGAGGATTTCCCTGCAGAGGGCGGGGTCGTCGACTGCGCCGAGGGTAATGGCAAAAAGCTGGTTTGAACGCAGTGCATCGTCCACCTCCGCGTCGTGCGCGGCGGTTCCCGCCGGTGCCGCGAGACAGTCGGCCAGATAGGTGAAGTCCTCCGCCTCGATCACAAACAGCTCGCGGATCGACCCCTTGACTTGCGTGGCAAGCTTGTTCCACTTCGGTGCCTTGTCGATCTTGGCCAGCATGTTCAAGGCATGGTGCCACAGGGCCTGGATCTCGATCGGGTAGCCCTCGCGCGGGGTTCCGGCCGGATAGTTTGTATCCATCCAGGTAAAATGCCGCGGGCTGAAGATCAGGCCGGAGTTCCAGTCCAGGGCAATGCCGTTTTCCGTGCCATGGATCAGTTCGGTCGCCAGCGAAACCAGCACCTCCTTCAGCGTGCGCCCGCCGCAGTTGGCCTTGAGCAGCTTGCGGTTGCCCTGGGCTTCCATTAATTCGTCGCAGGCGACGAAGAGCCAGAGCGGGGCGTCAGAGGTCTCGCGGTTGTTGTCGTCGTTGCCCCGGATCATGTTGGGGATGGTTCCGTTCCTCTCGAACTTGGCGAACTGCAGCAAAATGTTCCGCGACTCCTCCAGCAGGCCGGCGGCAATGATGCCGCGCAGGCAAATCAGCGTATCGCGCCCCCAGTCGAGGAACCACGGATAGCCCGCAATCACCGTCTGGAACTCGTCGCGCTTCACAATGAACTGTTTCATTGCGGTTTCCATCGCCTCTTCGATGGAAAGCAGTGCGGGGGAGGGCGGGCTGGAAAGGCTGCCCCACTTGGCTTTCTGTCCATTGATGCTGGCATTCAGCTCGGCGGTGTCGCCGCCGTGGAGATCGATCTTGAAGTAGCCGGGGCTGAAGAGGTCGGAGGAGCCGTCGATGCCACGCGTCTGGTCGACGGGGTGCTTGGTCATGTAGCACCACTCCGGCTCGGGATGGAATTCGCCGGCCTTGAGGGTCATATTCAGTTGGCGGTCGGCGGCGGGGGTAAAGGTGAAGCCGTCCTTTTGTGGCTGGATCGCTTTGGGCCAATGCTCCTCCGGGCCTTTGAATGCCTTTGTCACTTCGTGGTTACAGCGGTCTTCAATGTCGGGGCGCAGAACGAGAGTGACGGGGGTTTCGTCTGCAAGGTGTTCGGGGTCGTCTCCGTCGGCAAGCCGGGTGAAGGCGAGGCGGGTGGCGTTGGCGTTGGGATGCATTTGCAGCGAGGCTTCGAGCGGAATGAGCTGGCCTTCGCCAACAGGTACGGCAAAGCTCCAGACAACGGTTCCGTCGTTTGCGACCGTGAAGCGTTTTTGGCAATGGAGGGACAGCTCGTTGGAATAGTCGCGACAGACGACCCATGCACGGCAGCGGGTGAACATGGTGTGGCGGTCGACCGGGACTTCGGGGTCGAGGTTGGCGGAGAGCAGCCCGTCGTATTTACTGTACAGTTCCGCCCAGCCGATGCGCACCTGCGCAAGTGCGCCGTGG
>JBDLHZ010000174.1:0-5900 GCA_039715135.1 Verrucomicrobiota bacterium | reverse complement strand
GCAAACGCCTTGTGCGCCAGATGCAGCATGACCGACGAATCCTTGCCGATGGAATAGAGCATGACGGGGTTGTCGAACTCCGCCGCAACCTCCCGGATAATGTGGATGCTTTCCGCCTCCAGTTGCTTTAGGTGTGATAGATTATAGTTGCTCATGGTTCTTTCCTTGTTGATGTTGAAAGTGGGACGTGGGACGTGGGACGTGGGACGTGGGATGTTGCCAAATCGTCAGAGGCGCGAAACCACAAAAAATGGATTTAGGAGGTTTTCTTTGTTGTAGCGCAGGGCGCGGAGCGCCTTTGTGGAATGTGGGATGTGGAATGTGGAATGTGATTCCCCACTCTTCCTACCTCCTACTTTCCACCTCTCACAGAGATACGAGACCGCCGGAATGGCGGGGTCGTATTTGACGACCCGACCCCCGGCCGCGGCCACGACGGCATGGGCGGCGGCGGTGTCCCACTCCATGGTCGGGGCAATGCGCGGGTAGATGTCGGCCGAGCCTTCGGCCACCATGCATAGCTTGAGCGAACTACCCCGCGAAACGCGCTCCGCCGAACCAAATTCATCCTCCAGCGCTTCGATAAAAGCGGTCGTTTCTTCGTTGCAGTGGGAGCGGGATGCCACAACGCGCAACGGCGCTTCGCGCTGTGTTGTGGAACGTGGAATGTTGGATGTGGAAAGAGGGGTGGCCTGTTCGATGATTTCATCAACGGACTTTCCGGCACAGCCGGTGGCCTTCCAAGCAGTCATCCTACTTCCTACATCCAACGTCCCACAATCCGCTGCCGACATCCCACAATACAACGTCTGCAGCACAGGCGCATAGACAACGCCCATCACCGGCCGCCCATCCTCGATCAACGCAATGTTGACCGTGAACTCGCCATTCTTCTTGATGAATTCCTTCGTGCCGTCGAGTGGATCGACCAACCAATAGGTTTTCCAGTCCTTGCGCTCCTCGTAGACGATTTCAGCACTTTCCTCCGACAGCACCGGATACGGGGTGGTTTCCAATGCCTGGACAATAATATTGTGCGCCGCCTTATCGGCCGATGTCAGCGGCGACTCATCCGCCTTGAACTCCACTTCGAAGTCCTGGACATAGATTTCCAGAATGGCTGCGCCCGCCTCGATGGCGGCTTTTATGGCTGTCTTAATCATCAATAACCCACCTATAACCCTGTTGGCCTAAAAAGAAAAATGAACCACTGATGGACACCGATATACCTAGCGCGGCAGAGCCGCAACCAAAACAAGGTTCACAAGACAATGGATAACAAGACTATTTCCCCAGAATCCATGAATCCCCATTGTCTTGTTATCAATAGTCTTGTGAAAATCTCCCAAAAAAACGTGCAGAGAAAACAAGAAACCGGCGGGTAGTAGTACGAATATCCAGGCTTAGCGCATTGCATCGGCCACCATCAGCAGTGCGGTTACGAACATTAATCCAAAAACCATGAATTTAAGCAGTCGGTCAGGGAGCCGAACCGCTAGCTTGCTTCCATAATACACGGTTGCCAAGGAGCCCAATGCCATCACCACCACCGTCGGAATATCCACCGCCTTGCTGCCGCCATATATGCTCGCCGTGATCAAGTTCAGCGCAATGGAAATAAAGATGGAGGTGCCCACCGTGCGGCTGGCCGATAATCCAAAAACAATGATGAGCGCGGGAATAATCAGGACACCCCCGCCAATGGAGGTGGCACCAATCAGACTTCCAACAATCGCCCCGATCGCAATATTCAACCCATGCAGCAAAGCCGGGTGATTGGCTAGGTAGTGAGCCAGGGTATGCTCTCCGAACCGAAGGGCAGGACCGGTCCGCTTGATCAAACTGTTTACGAGCATGATCAGCACGGAAAAACAGACCACCCCGGCAATGAAGGCTTTCAGGCCTTGGTTAAACTCCTCGTCCGAACCATGGGAAGAGATCCACAGCGCAATCCCGATATTGGCCGGAACCGCCCCGATCAAGAACCGCCAGGCAATTTTCCATTCAACGGTTTTCAGCTTGAAGTGATGCCACGTGGCACTGACCTTGGTCAAAAAGGAGTAGAGGCTGGCCGTACCCACCGCCGCGACCGGATCCATTCCAAACAAGAGCGTGAGAGCCGGCAGCATGAGCACACCGCCCCCCACTCCGGTAAGGCCAATGCAAAATCCAATGCCGCCCCCTATCAATAAACGGCCCGCTATTTCAATTAAGCTGAGATCGAAAAGCATGATTGAGCGTTGAAACGGCGCGTTGCGCCTCGTTAAAGGTTGAAAGGTTCAAATCGTCAAAGGCGTTTTCCTCCTACGCCGAGAACTACGACCCCACAAGACGGCGGACAAGGAAAGCGTTCAAACCGTAACCGTGTAACCAAGGGGCTATGCCGTGGAGAGAAACCGACGACTAGAGGTCGGGGACGGAGGTCTACAACGCATACCCCTGAGCATCCAACTCTTTCATGTTAAGCAATTGCCGATCCGCTGTAATGAGCGTACAACCGCCAACAATGGATGATGCGGCTATTATTGCATCAGGAAGCTTGAGCTTTCGAACAGAACGAAGCTCTAGAATTCTATCTTTCAGCGGCAAATCATCCGAAGCTAGATCAATCATTTCGACCCGTTTTTTGAACCGCTGAAAAAGCAAGATATCTTCCTTCGGCAAGGAGGGAAAAGAGAGAAATTCCAATTCGCAGATTATTGAGGTCGCCACATATTCAGCATCTGAAAGCAAAGTCAACAGCCCACCGTTTCCCGCCAGCACCTGAACAATTGCATTGGTGTCCAGAAAATAGCGCCTACCATTCATCGCGCAATTCCCGCTGTACTTTTACGGCATCGCCACGCCACTTGAGCTTTCCTGCCAATTCAGAAAAATCATACGCGCCGCCTTTTTGCCTATCCTCCAAAGAACCCAGCAGTGTAATCAATACATGGGCATGAGCCGGAAGCTTCCCTACCTCAGCCCCTTTGAGTTGGCCGTTTTCAACATCGGCTTCTATGGTTGTATACATCGGTTAGTCCTCCAAAGAGCCTTCAATGTAGGATAGCGCATCCTACCTGTCCAGAGCAGAGTCGATGGGCCTGCCCGTATAAAAGCGTTTAATTCGTTTCCGCCTTAAGTTCCCGATCATCCGCGCACCAGGCAACGGATGGCCTGTGCGGTTGAAAGACCGATTCCGTCCACCTCGGCCAGGTCGTCCGCTGCGGCACACATGACCGCCTCGATACCGCCAAAATGCTTGAGCAGGGACTCCGCGCGTTTTTCCCCTATTCCCGGAAGTCCTTGCAGAACATAGAGCTGCCGGGCCCGCCTGCCGCGTGGCCGATATCCAAAACGATGAACCGCCCCTTTTGAAAAGCGCACGGCTTGCTCCGCCGTGTATCGCATTGTCCGCACCGTTTCCGCAGGGTTGAGCGAACGCAGCACCGGAAGCCCAAAAAAGACACCGAGCGTGACCAACGCCCCCTGCACGGATTCGCGGGAAACCCTGCTGTCGATACCGTGCGAACCGCCTTCGAGAACAATGACCGGATGCGATTCGCTTTTCACCAAGGCCAAGGCCTGACGGAACAGCCGCCCATCCACGAGGGATATGCCCAAATCGTGGATGGTCTTCCTTTCAAACAGCCACTGTCCATTGACCAGAAAATCGCCCTGTTCAAGCCGCGCCACCGAAACCGAGTCGCCGCCATCCGCGAACAGGGTTCGAAAGATTTCCGGTTCGCGGTGATCGATGACCACCTTCATTCCTTCTTTTTCTTAATCGTATGCTTGAACTTCAGGACTGCAAAATTCAGCTCAATCGTTGTTTCCATTCCATTCGTTTCCAAATCATCATCCAAAACCTGGGCCATGAGTTCTCCACTTCGCTGCATCAACCCTTTTTGCCCTGAGTCATCCTTCACGACCGACAACGCCTTAACCGTGCGGGACAACTCCCTGATTCTGGCAAACGTTTCGATGATCATCAGAGTCGTCAGGGTCGCCTGCTTGCTTTTTAAAATCGTCGCAAGCATGTAAAGCCCCTTTTCGGTAAACGCCTTTGGCATGGCACTGGAATGCTTGAGCCTATCGAACCGGTGGAAATTTTCCACCAGTTCCTTTTTTTCATCTTTGGACAACTCCATGACATACCCGCAGGGGAACTTCTCGGGATTGTTACCCACAGATTTGTTGATATCTCGGGTGGCAACCCCGTAGATCTCAGCGACATCCGCATCAATGAGAACCTGCTGGCCCCTCATTTCAACAATTACATCTTGAATATCTTCAACTCGTACTACACCCATATTCCACCACTTCAACCCCTCCGACCCTTTCCACATCCCACTTCTATCTAGTACCCTGTACCACTTGAATTTTCGCAAACTCGGCTACTGTGTTTTGAACCGCGAATGGACACGAATGAACGCGAATACAGGTTATTGAAGCTCTGTGCGGGTTTAACATTAGCGTCTATTGACGTTCATTCGCGGTTCATTTGTCCGAACATTCAAGGTGTACGGTGTGCTAGGCTCGCAATTCAAACCCGCCCCTTAATCGGCGATGGCGCGGTAGAAGCTTGCGCTGTTGGTTGCTTCAACATCCCAGGTTGTATTGGTTGTGAAGGGCGCCGATACCGTATTCCAATCGTTGGAAACGAGATTGTTGCAACTCTGCAGAACAAAGTTGGTGCCGCTGGCCCCATCGAAAGCGGCGGACACGGACACCGTTCCATTCGATACATTGATTGCAAGCTCCGGAACAACCCCGCCCGAAAGCTCGACGATGGTTCCATTCACAACCAGATCCTCGTCGGCCAAACTGCGGATAAAGGTTGATCCGCTTCCCGACGTGCTGTCCCATCCATACAGACGGAATGAAACCGAACCCGCCAGGTTTTGGTATTTGGCAGCGCTTAAATCAATGGGTGCGCCAAACCCGGACGAATCGGTATCGAGGCCACCGGTGCCCTCGTTTGCCGGATAGGCCGAAGCAATCTCCTGCCCGGCAGTGAAGCCATCGATACTGGTCATCAACACAACGTTGGAGCAACCCGAGCTACTGGCTCCTCCTTTCATTTCGATGGAATCGAGGTTTAGTTCATATCCGCTTGCAACCGTCAGTAAAAATTCCATGTAGTGGTTGCTTGCGATCGCCCCGGCCAACGAATTGGTTCCATCACCTATGGAAATCTTGAATCCATATTGGTTTACCGAAGTGCTGGGGTTGACTCCACCCCCCAGGGTTAGCCGGGCGGAAACGCTCGCCGTTTCACCCGTCGTCGCCATGAAGGTATAGGGTGGAATGTTCGTTTCCAACCCTGTCCCGTCGGCGACATCCACCCCGGCCACATCCCATCCGGCGACAACACCGGCACGAACTCCACCAACTACCGCAAGCATTCCAACAACAAACAATTCCTTCTTCATCCTGACCTCCTTTTAGTTGACTAACTCCCAAACGATGCCGGCAGACTACTCAACAAAGGAAATCATGTAAAAACATTTTCTTATTTTATTTTTAGTATTTTATACTATATCAGCCTATTTATACCTATGCTTTCTCGTTTAAGAATGCATTACCCAAGACCATTTCAGCCACGGGCGATAAAACCTCGTTTAAACCGTTCAAGGTTAAAATCGTTAAAACCGCAACGGGGCAAGGCTTTCGTTCAAATGGGCCGCGCCCTCGGCTTGAACGGGTTTAACGGGTTTTGCGGTTTTAACGCCTTCACCGGTTTTAACGCTTTCAACGGGACAAAAAATCGGCATATGCACGCCCGATCCCCTCTTTCATGGAAACCACGGGTGACCAGCCTAGGTTACGCAGCTTGGAGGAGTCCATCAGCTTGCGGGGGGTACCGTCGGGCTTGGAAGTATCCCACTCGATCTCGCCAGCGAATCCGACCACTTCCC